>DATHSU010000370.1:0-6973 GCA_035463895.1 Ignavibacteriaceae bacterium
CTTTTCCATAAGAAAGAAGATCCTCTTTTACCTTATGAATAGGTAAATCAATCAGGTTTGAAAATTCACCGAGGTGTGGAGTTAAAATAACATTACTAAGGTTAAAATTTTTGAATGCACCATTTTTCAAAGCATAAAGTCCATCAGCATCAAGTACTAATGGTTTGTTCTTTCTTGTTTTCAATAATTGTAAAACAGCATCCATTGTATCCGGGTTACGATCAATTCCAGGACCTACTGCTAATACATCTGCCCAATTAATTTTATCCTTAAAGTTCTTTACTGCATTAGTAGTAAGACCATCAAAATCCGAATCATAAGTTTCGAATACAATTTCGGCTAATTTTCTTTGTATCATTTTTCTGGGTGATTCAGGAAAAGCGAGAATTACCGCCCCTGCCCCGGACCTCAATGCAGATTGTGAAGTCAGGTCCGCAGCACCGGGATATTTACCTGAACCAGCTATTATAAAAACTTTTCCCGCTGTATATTTATTTATAGACTTTCCTTTTACTGGAAGCAGTTTATAAATATCTTCAGGTTCAATTAAATAATCCTGTACACTAAACTTTTGCAAAAAATCAGAACCAATACCAATTTCTTTACGAATGATTTCGCCGGAAAATTTAGACCCATCGACAATGAACAACCCTCTTTTATAATCTCCAAGAGTTACTGTAAAATCAGAGTTAAAAACATCTTCACCCTGACCGGTATCAGCATTTAGACCTGTGGGAATATCTATTGCTAAACGAATTGCCGGAAGCGAATTCAGATATTTAATTGTGTCAGATAATGGTGACTTAAGATCACCTGTTACACCGGTACCAAGAATTGCATCAACTATTATATTAGAGTCTGACAAAAACTTAAGATCTTTAAATGATTTGTACTTTTTAATCGAAATATGTTGTCGAGAAGATGCTAAATTATTCAGAATATTGTAGTTGATTTTACAATCATCACTCATATCTTTTTCGGACCCGAAGGTGATTACTTTTATTTTATGTCCAAGATTAGAAAGATGTCTTGCTACAGCATATCCATCACCGCCGTTATTACCTTTACCACATACTATACCAATTTTTATAGTATTGCTATGAAGATCTAATTTTTCATCCATCGCATCTATAATTCCAATGGCGGCATTTTCCATTAAAACAACACCCGGAACACCAAGTGAATTAATGGCATAGTTATCAATTTCTCTGATATTACTGGTAGTATAGAGAGGAATCATATAGTAAATAACTTAAGTATGATTTTTAATAAAAGGTAATATCTATCTTAAAAATTCTGAAACCAAGTCAATAAATGAACCAGGCAGCACTCCAAGTGCAATAACAATCAGCAAAGAAACCATTACTGCAGTTAATCCTGTACTACTTTTCTCAAGAGATAGTGGCTGTTCAGCTGATTTAAAGTACATTACAACAACAATTCTCAGGTAAAAATAAACACTAATAACACTTGAGATCACACCTACAATTGCCAGCCATGTTAAGTCCGCTTTAATTGCTGAAATGAAAACATAGTATTTACCAAAGAACCCCGCAAAAGGTGGTATGCCGGCCAGCGAAAACATAAAAACAGATAATGCACCTGCAAGCACGGGATATTTGGTCCCCAGCCCCGAGTAAGAAGAAATTTCGAGATTTGTTTCATCTTTGCCTTCAATGAGTGCAATTATACCAAATGCGCCCAAGTTCATAAATGTATAAGCTGCCAAGTAAAAGATTATTCCTGCCACACCATCAGGATTACCGGCAGCAAGACCTATAGTCATATAGCCGGCGTGTGAAATAGATGAGTAGGCAAGCATTCTTTTTATGTTAGTTTGGACAATAGCTACAATACTTCCAAATAACATTGAGAATACTGCTATAACAGATAAATATGGTGTAAAGATGTTCTGATCTGTGCCTGAAAACAGTGCAAAAAGAGTTACAATTATTGCACTAAAAGCGGCTGCTTTACCCCCTGTTGAAAAGATTCCAGCAACTGTTGTCGGGGAACCATGATAAACATCAGGTACCCACATGTGAAACGGGAATGCAGCAATTTTGAATGAAAAACCGATTAAAAATAAAAGTGCACCCAAAATAAACAGTATGTTTGAGCTAAGTACATCAAAATTCTGAATAATACTGTCAATTGAAGTCGTACCTAAAGAACCATACATCAGAGCTATACCATAAACAATAAAACCAGTTGCAAATGCACCAAGTAAGAAATATTTTAGAGCTGCTTCCGTAGCTGAGAATCTTTTTCTATTAATTCCGGCAAGTACATAAAATGATATAGACATCAATTCTAGTCCAAGAAATATTGTAAATAGATCTTTAGCTCCAGCCATCAGCATCATTCCCAGCACAGAAGTTTGTAAGAGAATATAGTATTCTCCATAATTCGTACCGTATTTTTTTATATAGTCTACTGAAAGAAGACAGACTATAGCAGCACCGATATTAAAAAGGAAATAAAAAATATTTACGTTACCGCCAGTTGCTATCATATTCTGCATCAATACTGATGTGTTTTCAACAGTGGAAATTGAATAAACACCGGTAAAGAAAAAAAGTAATACAGAGAACCAGGGTAAAATCGTTCTGCTGTTCTTAATATATAATTCAACCACAACGGATATTACTATCCCTGCTCCTATAATTATTAGCGGTAGAAGATTATAAAACTCTTGAATGTTATGTATCATATCTTATCAAAAAAGATTTTTTACCTTGGAAATCTATATTATTTATTTTCTAACAGAATAAAATATTTTATGGAATAAACAGAAAATCATTTCATATAATAAAGCTATTTTAATGTAACTTTTGCCGGATTAAATATCTGGTGAATGATTTTCTCCGTTGTTTTCTCAGAAACCTTTAAGAACGTTGTTGGATAAATACCTATCCACACAATAAAAATGAAAATTGGAATTATTACAAATATTTCTCGTGCATTCATATCAGTTAAAGTTTGCATTTTGCTATTTTTCACCTCGCCAAGAGCAACACGCTGATACATCCACAATAAATAAACAGCAGCAAGAATTACTCCCGATGCTGCAAATACTGTGTACCACCAGCTATCCAAAACTGTGGATTGAAAAGCACCGAGAAGAATTAAAAACTCACCGATGAACCCATTAAGGCCGGGTAGTCCAACTGATGAAAGTGAAGCAAATAAAAGAGCGAAAGCGTAGAATGGTACTATTTTGGCAATTCCTCCATAATCAGCAATTTCACGGGTATGCGTTCTTTCATAAATTACTCCTACTAAAAGGAATAAAGCTCCTGTTGAAAGTCCGTGATTAATCATTTGTATAATTGCCCCTTGCACAGCTTCCTGGTTCATTGCAAAAATTCCAAGTACTACAAAACCTAAGTGTGAAACTGAGGAATAGGCAACAAGTTTTTTCATATCAGTTTGAACCATTGCAACAAGCGCACCATAAATAATACCTATTACTGCTAGTACGGAAATTATACTAGCATAATTAAGGCTTGCTTCTGGAAATAGAGGAAGATTAAATCTTAGTAATCCATAAGTCCCCATTTTCAGCAAAACACCGGCAAGTATAACTGAACCAGCTGTTGGTGCCTGAACGTGAGCATCGGGCAGCCAGGTATGAAACGGAAAAAGCGGAACTTTAATAGCAAAACTTAATGCGAATGCAAGAAACATCCAGTTTTGTATGTCTTTTGCTATATCGGGTGCTATTGTATAAAGCTGAAGAAGATCCGTCGTAAAATATCCTATCACGCCTGAAGCATAGACTGCAAGCCAGATAATTGCAACAAGCATAAGTAAACTGCCAGCCATTGTATAAATAAAGAACTTTATGGATGCATAAATTCTTTCTTTGCCTCCCCATATACCGATAATAAAGTACATCGGGATTAACATTGCTTCCCAGAATACATAAAAAAGGAACAGATCAAGCGCTACGAATACACCGAGCATGCCAACTTCAAGCATTAACATAAAGAATGTAAACTCTTTAACCTTATGTTGAATAGTTGACCAGCTTGAAATTAATGTAAGAGGTGTAATAAAAGTAGTGAGCAGAACCAAAAGCATTGACATTCCGTCAATACCTATGAAATAAGAAATATTTAAGTTCTCTATCCAGCTGATGCGATGTATAAACTGAAATTCAGAAGAAGCAGTATCGAATCCGAAATAAATAATCAATGATATAACAAAAGCTGCAGTAGAAATTAAAAGACCGAGGTATTTTATAAGATCAGTTCTTTCATTCCTGATAAATAAAAGAAGTATTCCGCCAATAAGCGGAACTAAAATCATAAGTGTTAAAAGGTAGTTATTTTCCATAATTATAAACTAAAAATAATCCAGAATAATGCAGCAGCTATTCCCAAAACCATTATTAATGCATAGAGTTGAGCAACGCCGGTTTGAATTTTTCTAATGTTTGATGATAGAGTTTCTATTAAACTTGCAGTACCATTTATGAAACCATCAATAATTTTATTGTCTGTAAACTTCCAGAGAACTGTTCTGGAACTTTTTACAATAGGATCCACAATAGCTGCATCATAAGCCTCATCAACAAAATATTTATTCCATAACAGATTATATACACCATGGAATTTTGCAGCAGTGTTTGAAGCAATTGAAGGGTTCTTCAGATAAACATATCTGGCAAACCAAATAGCAACAGCAGCGAAAACAACTGACAGTACCATAAGAATGAGTTCCTCTGTATGAGAATGTGTGCCAAACAATGATAATTTTCTTTCAGCATTTTTGAAGATTGGTGCTAACCAATTGTGAAAACGATTTCCGTGCTCACCAGAAAATATTTCAGGTATTCCGATAAATCCGCCAATAACTGAAAGCAGTGCAAGAACCATAAGCGGAATTGTCATTATCTTCGGAGATTCATGAGGATGTTTATCGTGCCCAAATCTTTCTTTACCTTCAAAAGTGAGTATGTAAAGCCGGAACATATAAAATGCAGTAATCATAGCAGTGCCTGCACCAAGAACCCAAAAGATCAATCCTCCATTAGCGTAAGAATACCAGAGAATTTCATCTTTACTGAAAAATCCTGCAAGAGGAGGAATACCGGAAATTGCAATTGCTGCAATCAGAAAAACGAGATAAGTCTGCGGCATATATTTTTTCAATCCGCCATATTTTTGAATATCCTGTTCTTCGTGCATAGCGTGAATTATAGAACCAGCGCCGAGAAATAACAATGCCTTAAAGAAAGCGTGCGTCATAACGTGAAATATTCCTGCAGTAAATGCACCAACACCCATAGCAAGAAACATATAACCAAGCTGACTGACTGTGGAATAAGCTAAAACTTTTTTAATATCATTCTGCACAATACCAATGGTAGCCGCAAAGAATGCAGTTAAAATTCCAATGACAGCAATTACCATCATAATTGCGGGGGCACTGGCAAATATTATTGAGGCACGTGCAACCATATAAACTCCGGCAGTAACCATCGTAGCAGCATGTATAAGCGCAGAGACAGGTGTTGGACCGGCCATTGCATCCGGTAACCATACAAATAATGGTATCTGTGCAGACTTACCCGTTGCACCAATAAAAAGAAATAAGGCAATGAATCCAAAAATGTATTCTGGAACTGCAAATGTGGTTGCTCTTGAAAAAACTTCATTAAAATTCAGACTCTCGAAAGTCAAATAGATCAGGAACATTCCAAGGAGAAATCCAAAGTCACCAATCCTATTAACGATAAAAGCTTTTTTTGCAGCATCAGCAGTAGTACTTTTTTCAAATTTTCTATCGTACCAGAAACCGATAAGCAAGTAAGAACAGAGACCAACACCTTCCCAACCTAGAAATAAAAGGACAAAATTATCAGCAAGGACCAGGTTCATCATAGCAAAAATGAAGAGATTCATATAAGAAAAGAACCTCCAGAAACCCTTATCTCCATGCATATAACCAATTGAGTAAACATGTATAATGAAACCAACTCCGGTTACCACAAGAGCCATCACAAGGGATAGCTGATCAACCTGGTAAGCAAAACTAACATCCAAGTTGCCAACATTCATCCAGGTAAACAAAGTTACGATAGTCTGACGATCATCAACTGGTAATGCAAGAGTTTCAAAAAACGCACCCGCAGTAATTAAGAAAGCTATTCCGATAACTCCGCTGCCAATCCACCCGATTAGTTTTTCATTTTTTATTTTACTTCCGAATATTCCATTAATAAGGAATCCGATTAACGGTAAAACAACAGTAAGGTAGATTAATTGAATCATATTTTATTTTATTAAAAAATTCTTTAAAAAAGATTTACCATTTAAGAATATTAATCTCATCAATGTTAGTAGTTTGTTTAAGTCTAAACTAAGCAATGATTATTGCTAAACCTACTGCTGCTTCTGCGGCTGCAACAGTCATAACAAAAAATACGAATAAATGACCTATTGCATTACCCAAATATGAAGAAAATGCAACAAGAGTCAGGTTTGCTGAATTAAGCATAAGCTCAATTGACATAAAGACAACAATTGCATTTCTTCTTGTCAGCACACCTGTAACGCCGACTAAAAATAAAAATGCACTTAGAATAAGATAATGTTCAATTGTTACTGTCATATTATTCATTCAAATTTCTTTTTAGCAATTACTAATGCACCAATTGTTGCAGCAAGGAGCAGAAATCCGGCTGCCTCAAAAGGCAGTACATAATTTGTAAATAATTGTCTGCCTATCTCTTCTATAGTTCCAGCTTTAACACTTGCATCAACATCTTTTGCAACTAATGAGGAAGGTTTGCCGAGAAATATCATATATGTAAACTGAAAGAAAACAATAGTAGCAATGAATATAGCAAATATTTTTATCTTAGAACTTGAAGCCATAAACTTTCGTTCATTCTCAGGTTTCAGGAGCATTAAAACGAATAGAAATAAAACCATAATTGCTCCAGCATAAACTATAACCTGAG
>DATHSU010000371.1:0-2481 GCA_035463895.1 Ignavibacteriaceae bacterium
AAAAAGATGAAACTAATAAAACTGCAAATGAAAGGTATTCCGTTGCTTCCGGATAAAATAATTTCTGAACAATAGCAGTGCCCATCCCAAATACAGTCCCGGCAGTAAATCCATATCCGTTCATTCTCCACCAATACCATCTGACTAAAAGCGGAACTACCATTCCGGCACCGAGTCCCATCGTCAACCATCCCCAGATTTCATTTATGATTTTTATGTTTATGGTCAATCCTAACCCAAGCAGAACAATTATAACTGAAGATAATCTGCTGTGAATAATTAATTTGTTTTCCGACGCTTTCGGATTAATGAATTCCTGATATATATCCCTAACCCAGTAAGAAGCACCTGAATTAATCAGTGAACTGAATGTTGACATTGCAGCAGCCATTAAACCGGCGACCAATAATCCTTTTAATCCGAGTGGAAGGATATTAAAAATAACAGTTGGTAAAACTTTTTCAGGATCACTGATAATTTCACCCGAACTTACTCCGTATGAAATTCCAAGTACTGCAATAGCTGCAATAAAGGGCCATCGGAAAGAAAGCAGGAATATCCAGAGTAAAGAAAGTAAACCGGCATCTCTGTCGCTTCTGGCAGCAAAAAATCTTTGAGCCATATATCCGCCCGTTCCGGCACTTCCTTCAATTACTACTTTTATCAAATAAAAAAGTAGAGCAATCCCAAAAAGATTATAAATTGAATAAGAAGAATTTTCTGGAAAGCTTAACTCCCACGATGGAAGAATGCTTGTCCATGCATCTTTAGTTGTTTCGATAGGGAGGAAACTTCCATCTTTTAGAGGTACCGATATAGAAAATACATTTGGGATGTCAGCAGATAAAAGAGAAATAGTACAAACAATTATAATCATTACAAAAATTAAGACACCTTGAAATACATCTGTCCATACAACTCCCTGGAGTCCGCTTGCAACTGTATAGATGGTAGTTAAAACGATAATTATTGATGCAGCCCAAAACTCGGATGATAAACCAAAGAACTCAGGTATGCCGAGAATATCGCCGATGAATTTTCCGGCGCCTACAGAGAAGTAAGAAACAATTGCAATAGTAATTATCAATGTGGATATCGCAGAAATTATCCTTGCTGCCTTTCCTTGAATTCCATCACCGAATCTGTAAGTCATCCACTCAGCAAGCGTCATAACTTTTGAACGTCTAGTCCATTTACCCATAAAGATCATCAGGAAAGCCATAATAAGTACAAGTCCGCCGCGCATTTCGACGAAGAATCCAACAGCGCCAAAAGCATAAATAAGTGCAACGTTTATCATTGTACCGCTTACATCAAAGTTAGATGACATACCGGAAGCACCGAGCGCCCACCATGGAATTTTTCTTCCGCCTAGAAAGTAGGAATCAATTCCTGCTGAAGCTCTGCGCTCAAAGTACAATCCAATCAAAGTGATGGTCAGTAAGTACAGAATGACTATTGCAAGATCTATAAAAGACATAGACTCATTCTTTCTCCGCCTGGATTATATATGGTTTTATTTCATCAATATTTGCAGGTTCTGTTTTACTATCGATCTCAATGAGAATTAAAAATCCTTTATCTGATCCAGCTTTACTAAATGCATTCATAAATTTTATCTGATCACTTTCAATGATCTTTCCTGTTTCCGTTGACCAGATTTCTTTAGCCGTCATACATCCAAGCGAAGGTGTAAAAGGGTAGTATGGCTTACCGGAATAAAAATCCGGATCGATAGTAGTACCGTGCGCAATAATTTCATTTCTGCCTGCTTTACCGGCATAATATGCTTCGTAGATCGGGAAATAGCTTTTCCAGCTATCAGGCATTAGGTTTGTGTAGTAATCTTTATTCCAGACAGTGTCAGAAACTCCATCGTGAAAATAAAACTTAGGATTCATTTCATAAGGAAGAACCATTTGAAGATTTGGAGTGGGTCCGATAAATACATTTTTAGAAAATCCAATTGAGTGAATAGAAAATATTCCCTGCGGTGTATTTCCATTTGTAATATAACCGGGAATATTAGTCACAGCTCTTGCAAGATGGAGAATGTAAAATAATTCGCCATCATTTTCTCTTAAAAACTCTCCATCCGGTTTTCTGATTACAGTTAGTCCGGGATAATCACGATTCTTTCTTTGAAATGAAAAAACAATTGTTTTATCCTTGCCGAAATTGAATTTTAATATATCAATCAGAGGTGGCACTAATTCTTCATCATCTCCCAATTTATATTCCAACATTTGAATGATTGGATTCTTGGATGATTGAAAAACCATTTTTTTGAAAGCCTCTGTCATTTCTAATAAATCCAGATCTGTTTTTCTCAAATAATTTATACACATTGCAAATAGTTTAGGTTCATCAGTTGATTCTGCAAACCGCTGAACTTCTTGATTAAATTCATTTTGATATAAAGTGTAATTCAGTTCAAGAAATGCTCGCTGAAAAGAATTTGATCTTTGTTTTATATCAATC
>DATHSU010000372.1:0-3806 GCA_035463895.1 Ignavibacteriaceae bacterium
GCATGGGTAAATTTGAAGATTATACATCAGATGAAAATCGTAGTAGGAATATACACCAAAGAAATTTAGCTGTTGCAAATACCATTAGTATTGGTTACCCGGCATTATTAAGAAATTATATAAGGTCGGTAGAAGCTGCAATGTCAGAAGATGAAATTAGAGCTTTGGGTCCACCTCCTGAACCATATCAGTTTCCTAAACCTATCGGGGCCACTACCGATCAGTATATGGAATTACTAAATGAACTTAAGACAAGCAGTTTCAGAGCATGGTTAACAATTGCTCAAAGACTCGACGTGCTTGCAGGAAGAATACCGGATGGGACATTATTCTTCCGTGTAAAATTTTCTGTCAGTGAAAGAGTTGAAGCCGCTTCTACATCGCCATATGACGAAGTTAAGGTTGAATGGAATTTTGATATAACTGAACACGGGGTTTTTCAGAAAAGAACTAAAACCAACACTGCAGGAATTCAGATTGGTGGAGGATCTGGAGGCAGACAAATAGGCGTTGGTGCTGATCATGAAATAGACCTTGAAACAGGTGAAGGAAAGTCAACTGTTAAAGCTAAAATTGGTAATTGGGGTATTGAAGCATCTGATGACGGAACACAGAAGGTTACAGGTCCTTATGGTATTTCATCTGAAGGAAATATGCGTCGTGGTGAAATGGGTTTCGGCGGAACACTTTCTACTCATAATTTATTTGAATTACTAAGAAGAAGACGCGGAGAAGAGGTGGCTGATGATGCATTCAGAAATATTCCTAATGCAGAACTCTATTTAGGTTTGCATTTTCAGGGATTAAGAGAAGATAATATTTTAGCAGTGGTTTCAAGAGCACCAGGATTTTTTGAACGACGAAGCGTATCGAATTTAATTGCACAAACCACGCAATGGACGGACTTAAATCTTGATGAAAAAACTCATTTGGAAGCATTGGGATGGAATATGGATCTATGGGATAGAAAATATTTTATTCCTCTATCTGATTTCCCTGAAAGTTGCAGAGCGAATCCCTTTGATTTACAGGCAAGACAGAGAATTGCAATAGTTCACCTTGGCATTAGAGATGATGAATGGTTAAACATTTGGCGGACAATTGCCGGATCATAATATTTATGAAAAAATTAGTGAAAACCAATAAATTATATCAATGAAAATCCCCGACTATTACCGTCAGTTTCAAAACAAGCCTGAAGAGAAAAAGGAACCTGAACAGAAGGTTGAATCATCTTCGTCTGATACTGTGGTTAAGGAACAGCCAAAAGCACAGCCAAAGAAGGTTGATGATAAAACAAGAACGTATAATGCTGATCAATTCTCTTTGAATATGCTTGAAGACTGGCAGGATAAAACAATCTTTACTTTAACCGGTCCGGTAACTGATGGTATACAGCATAATGTTATAATTAACGTTGATCCTGACTGTCCGTTTGACAATGTAAATGAATACGCTGAATGGCAAATAAAAACTCTTGAGGATGAACTTAAAGGATGCATACTTCTTAAAGAAGGTGAATTAAAACTTGATGATGGTTCGGACGCATACGAAGCAATTTTCTCCTGGTATCCCACTGATGAATTAAGAATATACCAGCATCAGATATATACGTTGAAAGATAAAACTGCATATAAAATGACAGCATCCTTTACAAAAAAAACACGTCAGACAATAGGTCCTGCTGTGGTTAGAATGATGCTGAGTTTTATTCCCGGTGCTCCCCAAAAATATAAATAAACTCTATTGCTGCAGAAATTCCAGTTGCAATCACACGAAGCTGAATGAACGACACAAAACTTTCTGAAAATAAACAATCGACTTTTCACATAGTAAAAGTAAAAATTGAACGTGGAAATTCTGCAAAAAATGAATACTTTTTTCAAAACACTTTTACTATTGGTCGTGCCGATGAATGTTCAGTTAAAATTGATTCCGGTCTGGTAAGCCGTGTTCATCTGGAAATTATTTATGAGGATAAAGGGTGGTGGATAGTAGATAAATTCAGCAGTAACGGTACCTATCTGAATGGCAACAAGATTGATCGTGTTGAACTAAAAAACACACTTTCACTGGAGCTTGGAAATGACGGACCGGTTTTGTTGCTATCACTCGTTGAACAGGAAGTGCCTCAACAAACTGAAATTCCTGCACCTTCACCCAATGATCCTTCAGTAACACAATACATCAAAAGATATTTTGATGAAACACTTGATGATCAGCAAATTGGTGAACATACCCGGATGATGCGTCAGGCATTCAAAGTTGTTAAGAAAAAACAAACTTCAAAATATGTTAAACTCTTAATTGCCGTTGGTGTTATTGCCATAATTTCCGGAGCCTATGCATTATATCTTAACCTTAAGGAAAACAGGCAGCGTGAACTTGCCGAAAATGTTTTCTATAATATGAAGGAACTTGAAATTGAAATAGCTACATTAAAAGATATCTTGCAGGAATCAGATGATCCCAAAATCAGAGAGGCTCTTGCAAGAATTGATGCCAAGCGTCAGGAATTAGAGAATAATTATAATAAAATTGTTGATGATCTGGGTATATATAATCTTAGTGAGGAAGATAAATTAATTACTAAAATGGCCAGAATTCTAGGTGAAAGTGAATTAACAATGCCTAAGGGTTTTACCGATGAGGTTAAAAAGTATATAAATAAATGGCAATCCAGTGATCGGCTTGTTAAAGCTCTTGACCGTGCTAAGAGCAGAGGTTTTGACAGAGTGATAGTAAACTACCTAACCCTTAATCAACTGCCTGTTCAGTATTTCTATCTCGCATTACAGGAAAGTGATTTTCGTGAACAAATAGTAGGTCCTCCAACACGTTACGGTTTTGCAAAAGGTATCTGGCAATTCATTCCGCAAACTGGACAAAGATACGGTCTAAAAATTGGTCCACTTTTCGGACAAAATGTATATGATCCGGGTGATGAAAGATTCAATTTTCCTAAAGCTACAAGTGCAGCAGCAAGATATATCAAAGATATTTATAAAACAGATGCTCAGGCTTCGGGACTTTTGGTTATGGCATCGTACAATTGGGGAGAAGGAAATATCATTAATCTGGTAAGGAGAATGCCTGAGAACCCAAGAGATAGAAATTTCTGGACACTCCTCAATAATTACAGAGATAAATTTCCGGATGAAACCTACAACTACGTTTATTACATTTTTTCTGCCGCTGTAATTGGTGAGAATCCAAGATTATTCGGATTTAATTTTGATAACCCCCTTGAAGAAGCAATTTATGCTGTTGGCAGCATGCAATATTAATTGAGCAATATTCATACTTACACAAATCAAAATATAAAATGTCAGAAATACAAAAACTTTACTTAGAATATTCCGGACTATCTGATATCGGAATGGTTAGAACCGAGAACCAGGATAGCTACGGTAAATTTCCTGAAAATGATCTCGATTTATATACAGAAAGAGGGCAGCTTTTTATAGTTGCTGATGGAATGGGCGGTCATACCGGTGGTAAACAGGCAAGCAATATAGCTGTGGAAACAGTTTGTAATTCGTATGCTAAATCGGGTCATTTTAATCTTGCAGATGCACTTCGCGCAGCAATTATCGAAGCTAATACAAACATTCATCAGGCTGCAGGCAAGTCAACCGAATTATCCCGAATGGGTACAACCTGTACAACATTATTGCTTCAAGAGGATAAAGGTATTATCGGTCATGTCGGAGACTCACGTGTTTACAGAATAGAAGATGGAAAAATAGAACAGCTGACAGAAGATCATACTCAGGTTCAGGCAATGCTTAAAGAAGGTGTTCTTA
>DATHSU010000373.1:0-6499 GCA_035463895.1 Ignavibacteriaceae bacterium
TTAAAAATGTTTCAATAGGCGGAAATGAAATTGTTGTGATGAGCGGACCCTGCTCTGTTGAAAGTGAAGATCAGGTTTTAAAGATTGCGAAAATTGTAAAAGATAATGGCGCAAAAATACTACGCGGCGGTGCATTCAAACCTCGTACATCTCCTTATTCTTTTCAGGGACTTGGTGAAGAAGGTTTAAAGTACCTTAAAGCAGCCGGGGAAGAATATGACCTGCCTGTAATTACTGAAGTTACAGAAATTAATAAAATTGAATTGATTGACAGCTACGCAGACATTTTTCAGGTTGGTTCTAGAAATATGCAGAATTTCGCCTTGTTAAGGGAGTTAGGTAAAAGCAATAAGCCCGTCTTATTGAAGCGTGGTTTTTCCGCAACAATAGATGAATGGTTAATGTCTGCTGAATATATTTTATCAGGAGGAAATGAAAATGTTATTCTTTGTGAAAGAGGAATAAGAACATTTGAAACTTCAACACGTAATACATTCGATCTTTCAGCAATCCCGGTAGTACATCAGCGAAGCCATTTACCGGTTATAGCAGATCCCTCGCATGCAACCGGTATGCGCGATAAGGTTATTCCAATGGCAAGAGCTGCTGTGGCTGCAGATGCTGACGGTTTAATGATTGAGGTTCACTATGATCCGGTTAATGCAATGTCAGATGGTCCTCAGGCATTACTTCCTGAACAATTTGCAGGTTTAATGAATCAGCTAAGACAGATTGCTGAAGTAATTGGAAGATGTATTGGTGAAACTAAACTGGAAAAAACTTTTTAGACTAATAAATTAAACTGATTTCAGGACCAGCTTATCTTTGGCAATTTTATCATAATCCGGCAGGTAAAGCATCCGCCCTTCAAATTTTATTATTGATAAAAGATACTCATTATTTTCAGGTGTGATAAACTCCATAAATTTTGTAATCTTTCTGTCAATTGTAAGAAGCTCATACACACTATCAACAAAAAATCCGAATTTTACATCATCCTTTTCATAAAGAAAAATTCGTGTATTCTCGTCAAACTTGGTAAGGGTTATATTAAACATTCTATGGAGATTGATAAACTGCACTTCTGATTTATTTATCATAAGTTTAAGGTTTTCCATTTTGGATACAGGGTATCCGCTGCTAAGTTTATCAACTTTTATAGTTGCAGTTATGTTCCGGACATCAGCGCAAAATGCCAGGTCGCCTAAATAAAATACAAGTAATCCTTTTAAGTCATCCATATTTTATAGTTTTAGATTGGTGTAAGCCCTCAGAAATCTGCAACCTCAATAACTTTGCCATCAGTTATATTGAAATTACACACTAATATAAAATTTTATTTTGATAAATATTTAATCTTAATTAAAAATAATTACCCTTAAGTAATATTTTTTATCAGAATTTCGAATAATATATATAATTAAGCCTGAATTTTGCCCGTACTAACAGGAATTCCATATAATTCCAGCTTATTGTACAATGTGGGTTTGGAAATGCCGAGCACCTTACACGCTTTTTGTTTATTACCTTTTACCTCGTTAAGTACATTTTCAATATGGAATTTTTCCAGTTCTGCCACGCTCCAGTTTACATTATAAGAAAAAATTGATGGTTCATCTTTGTTGACTTTAAATTCAGGTCTTTTTAACAAGACATTCTCAGGCTCAATCACATCGGATTTTGAAAGTAAAATTGCCTGCATTAAAGTGTTTTCCAGTTCCCGCACATTACCGACCCAGGAATGTTCCTGAAGCATTTCCATAACTTCATAAGGGACTTTTCTAACATTCTTATGGAGTTCTTTATTAATTTTTTTAACAAAGTGGATAACAAGTGCAGGAATATCTTCTTTTCTATCACGTAAGGGCGGGGCAGTAATTGTAAATACTTTTAATCTGAAGAAAAGATCCTCCCTGAACTTTCCATCATCTACCAGTTTAGCCAAATTTTTATTAGTCGCAGCAATAATTCTTGCCTCAAGCGGAACGGTTGATTCACCGCCGACCCTTTCAAATTCTTTTTCCTGAATTACCCGCAATAGTTTTACCTGCAGATCATAAGATATTTCTGAAATCTCATCGAGGAAAATTGTGCCATTTCCTGCAAGTTCAAACTTGCCTTTTTTATTTCTAACGGCACCGGTAAATGCTCCTTTTACGTGCCCGAATAATTCACTTTCAAGAAGGGATTCAGAAAGTGCCGAGCAATTGACTGCTATAAAGGGATGACCTTGAGTTATTCCTGAATTGTGAATCATCTTTGCAATAAGTTCTTTGCCCGTACCGCTGTCTCCCTGAATAAGTACTGTGATGCGTGAGGAGGAAATTCTACCAATGCTTTTATAAATTTCCTTCATTATGGGTGAACTGCCGACGAGACTTGTTTTACCATTGAATTCCTCTTCTTCTTCCTTAGAGAGGGAAACAGCAAGCTGCTCGCTTAATTCTTTGCTCCGAAGTGCATTTTTAACAACCTGGTTAAATCTGGTTACGTCAATTGGTTTCTCAATATAATCGTAAGCACCTTCCTGTATAGCTTTTATAGTAGATTCAGTGTCATCAACTCCTGTTATCATAATAACCGGAATATTAGGATCATTTTCCTTTACATACTTCAAAACTTGGAAACCATCGGCTTCAGGCATAATTATGTCAGTAATTACAAGATCGGGTCTTTCCTTTTTAAAGATTTCAATTGCGGCTGCACCATCATCAGCAGGAAGAACGAAATGCTTTTCTTTGGATAGATATAACTTTAGCGTGCTTTTTATGAGATCGGAATCGTCAGCTAGGAGTATTCTTGCCATTTGCTACTCGCATTGATTAAATATTTAAATTCTGTATTTGTTTAAACTGTCCGGCAGCAAAGCTTCCCTTAAGATGCTATACTAAAATATCAAATAAAACTTAAAATGAAATAAAAACTTCTAAATATTTTCGCTTGCCTGATAATTTTTGTGATATATTAACCAGAAGTTGTAAATAATTTTCCTGAACCTGCTAATGAATTTTTCTTGAAAGTGTTTTATTATAAATTTAAACGTCTTTTAATTATAAATATAAAAAAATCAATGATAAGAACAGTTTTATTTTTTCTTTCAATAACCAGTTTTATAACTGTTTTAGAGGTAAGCGCTCAAATCCACTCAGATACAGAAGTGAAAGTAACCTACCATCCAAACGGAGTGATAAAATCCAAAGGTGAATACAGGTTTGATGAACTGCATGGTAAATACTATGAATATTATCCCTCCGGCAAATTGTGGAAAGAATGGATTTTTGTTAATGGTAAAGAAAACGGTGAATCTGTCTGGTATTTTGAAGATGGAAAAGTTAGTATAATATGGAATTATCGTAACGGACTCCGAGATGGAATTTCAAAATGGTTTTATGAAACGGGTGAGTTGTGGGCTGAGCAGAATTATCGGGATGGTAAACTTCAGTGGATAACAAGAACGTATTATAAAACAGGTGAACTGCAAGGCGAATGGAATTACGTTGATGGGTTACTTCAGGATATTTCAAGAACTTATTATCAATCGGGAAACGTGGAAGTTGAACGAAGATTTGTTGAAGGTAAGCAGCACGGAACAACAAAGGTTTTTCACGATCATAAGGACCGTGTAGCACTTGAAGCGTTTTTTATTGATGATAAGCTCCAGGGAAATGTACAAATATATGATCTTGGTGGCAAAGTACGTGTTCTTGATGAATATGTAAACGATGAACTGCTTAACAGAACCCGCTATGATTTTATGGGTAAGCTGGAATCAGTGGAAAAAGTTGAGCGCTATTTTTACGATGACAAATCCATTAAACAGGAAATTTTTCTTGTTGATGGTATTCGTGATGGCATATCAAGAACCTACTTTGAGAGCGGTTTTCTGAGTGAAGAGTGGAATTATAAGGATAATTCACTGGAAGGAAGATCGTATTCTTTTTATGAAAATGGCGTGGTTAGAAAATCAACTGATTTTATTAACGGAGTTAAAAGAGGTAATGAAAAAACTTATTATGAGTCCGGCATACTGAAAGAAGAAGCTATTTACGATAACGGCAGACGTAATGGTATTGTACTTACTTATCACCCGAATGGTTCACTTGAATCTAATGCAGCTTATGTTAATGATGTTATTAAAGGTGAGGTAAAATATTATTTTGATAATGGACTTCTTAAAACAACTGAAGTTATTGAAAATGGAAAAAGGCAGGGTCAAAGAATAACTTATCACCGAAACGGGGCGTTAGACCGCATTGAAAATTATTTGAATGGTGAACTAAACGGATGGATCAAATCTTATTATGATGACGGAACGATAATGAAGGAAGAGTATTTTAGCAGAGGCGCAATTGAGAGAAGTAAATCTTTTAACCGGAACGGGGAACTGGTTTCTACCTTTGGATATAATTGATCATAAATATAAAATTAAAAACAAAAGATATAAGTGATGAAAAAATCTTTTCCTGATAAGTACAATGTCGGCTTAATTCAAATGGCATTCAGCAAAAAGCCGAAAGAAAATGTGAAAAATGCAGTTAACTGGATTGAAAAAGCTGCAAAGAAAAAAGCACAGGTAATTTGCCTGCCTGAATTATTCACTTCACAATATTTCTGTCAAACAGAAAATATTGATAATTACGATCTGGCAGAACCCGTTGACGGACCTTCAATTAAAGAGATTTCAAAAGCCGCATCTAAAAATAAAGTTGTTGTAATTGCTCCGTTTTTTGAAAAACGTGCATTGGGTGTATATCACAACAGTGCTGCCGTTATTGATGCGGATGGAAAAGTTTTAGGTTTATATCGTAAAATGCACATCCCTGATGACCCGGCATATTATGAAAAATTTTATTTCACTCCCGGTGATCTTGGATTTAAAGCATTTGATACAAAATTTGGAAAAATCGGGACGTTAATTTGCTGGGATCAGTGGTATCCTGAAGGTGCGCGATTGACAACTCTGCAAGGAGCGAGCATTCTTTTTTATCCAACTGCAATCGGCTGGCTTCCTTATGAAAAAGATGAACACGGTAAACCGCAGTTTGAAAGCTGGCAGACTATTCAACGCAGCCATGCAATTGCAAATGGAATTTACGTTGCCGCTGCAAATAGGATCGGACTTGAAAAACAATCTCCTGATTCAGCAGGAATAGAATTCTGGGGCAGATCCTTCATCTGTGATCCGCAGGGGATAATTTTAGCAGAAGCCTCTCACAATAAAGAAGAAATTATTACTGCCGAAGTTGATTTGAATAGAATTGAATATATACGACGTAACTGGCCTTTCCTCCGTGATAGAAGAATTGATGCTTATGGGGATGTTACGAAAAGATTTTCGGAATAATTATTACCACTAAGACACTTAGTTCACTAAGGAACACTTAGTGAATCTGAGTGTTCTTAGTGTCTAAGTGGTGAAAAATGAATATAAAACATAATTGCAGAATTCCCGCCGAGTGGGAGCAGCACGAAGCAACCTGGATCGGCTGGCCTAACAATAAAGAAGACTGGCCCGGAAAATTTCAACCGATTCCCTGGGTTTACGGCGAAATTGTTCGTTATATCTCTCGCGCAGAAAAAGTTAGGATCATCGTTGAATCAACATCACATCAGAAAAAAGCTGAACAAGTGCTTAAAGCTGTTGGTGCAGATTTAAATAATGTTGAATTCTTTAAACTTGAAACAGACAGAAACTGGCTGCGTGATTCAGGTCCTCAATTCGTAAAAGATAAGAATGAAAATACCGTTATCATAAACTTTAAGTTTAATGCCTGGGCAAAGTATGATAATTATAAGAAAGACATAAAGATTCCAAAGATGATTGCAAAGCAATTAAAACTGGAACGCATCCCGGCAGAACATAAGAACAGGGAAGTAGTGCTTGAAGGCGGCAGTATTGATTACAATGGATCGGGAACTTTGATAACAACTGAAGAATGCCTGATGGATAGAGAAGTACAGGTGCGTAATCCGGGTTTCACAAAGAAAGATTATGAAGAGGTATTCAGGAAATATTTTGGAATTACAAATACTATCTGGCTTAACAAAGGAATAGCCGGTGATGATACACACGGACACGTTGATGATATTACAAGATTTGTAAACAGAACAACAGTTGTAACTGTATTAGAATCCCGTCCGAATGATCCTAACTATCTGCCTTTAATGGAGAACAGGGAGATGCTTGAAGGCGCAGTTCTGGAAGATGGAAAAAAACCGGAAGTTGTTGAAATACCAATGCCTTCGCCGGTAATATTTAAGGGAGAAAGACTTCCTGCAAGTTACGCTAACTTTTACATTTCAAATTATGCAGTGCTTGTTCCGACATTTAATGATCCGAATGACAGAATTGCATTAGGAATACTTGGTGAGCTTTTTACAGACCGTCTTGTGATTGGTATTCACGCTGTTGATCTCGTTTGGGGATTGGGAACAATTCATTGTCTAACACACGAGCAGGTAAAATAAAGTGAGCTCAGGACCGCAGTCCTGAGCTAAT
>DATHSU010000374.1:0-2327 GCA_035463895.1 Ignavibacteriaceae bacterium
GGCAATGCAAGGTGTTTTATTCCTTTATAAAAATATCCTTAAAAAGGACGTTGGCTGGCTAACAGAAATTAAAAAAGCTTCGAGAGTAAAACATTTACCGGTTGTTTTTTCGAGAAACGAAGCCGCAATGATAATTAATAATCTGACAGGTATTCCGAAATTATTCATAAGTCTTTTGTACGGAACAGGAATGAGACTAAATGAAGGTTTAGTATTACGGGTTAAAGATGTAGATTTTGAATTGAACCAGATTATAGTACGTGACGGTAAAGGAGAAAAAGACAGAATTACGGTTCTTCCCCAAAAATTAATTCCGCTATTAAAAGAACATATTAGAAAAGTAAAAAATCTGCATCGAATGGATAAACAAAAGGGATTTGGTGAAACAGTATTACCATATGCACTTTCAGACAAGTATCCCAATGCCAACAAAGAATTTGGATGGCAATACGTATTTCCATCAAAAAGTGTGGTTTACGATAAAAAGGCAAGGAAAAGAATCAGATTTCCTTTGCATGAGAGCGTAATTCAAAAAGCGGTAAAAAAAGCTATAACAGCTGCCGGAATAGTAAAACCAGGAAGCCCCCACACATTCCGGCACAGTTTTGCTACACACTTACTTGATTCAGGGCATGATATCAGGACGGTGCAAGAACTTTTAGGACATAAAAGTGTACGTACCACAATGATATATACTCACGTTTTGAAAACAGTAATGGGAGTTAGGAGTCCGCTGGATAGCATGATATAAAAATTTGCATGTTATCCCGCAAAATATTTTGAAAATAGAGTGTTTTTAAGCTTTTAATAAGAATATAACACACATACCGCCGGTGTGTTATACGGACTTTTGGCGGCTTAAGTATAAGTTAGGTAGCTATGAAAAAATATAAGTTATTTACAGTAATATTACTTTTATGCGTTGGCTGTAATGTGAATTCGGCTGATGATAACATTCAACAAGATGAACAATATTCTCAACCTGTTATTGATTTTTTCAAGGATGCCGAAAGGTTTTTTTCTTTTTATGATGACTCACTTGGATGGAAAAAAGATTTTACTTCCAAAGAAGCTAAGGATTTAGCAACTAAATATTACAACGTAATATATAAGCATTCTATTGATTATTACTTTTACTTTAAACAATTACATAAACAGTGGGAAGAAGAGGTTATCAATAACAATTATAAAATTATTAATAAAAAACCTGCAGTAAAACTTAGAATAATAAGAGAAAAATTATCAGAATATTTTCCTTCTGCTTTTACAGATTTATTGCAAGTTCCATATTTATTCAGAATAAAAGTAAAAAGATTTGATGAATCTATTTATTACTCTAAAGATTTAGATATTAAAATAAAACAAACAGATATGATTGTTAAAATAGAGGACATAATAAAAGGGAAAGAATATTTTAACATAAATGATACTTTAAAAGTTAGTTTTTTTGGTATCTGGTTTCACGGTTCAACTGAAGAACAATATTTCAAAGTTGATAGCACATACTTTTTGCCTGTAAATTATTTTCGGATAGAAAATAAAAATACATTTCAATATAGAATTCATATGCTACCTGATTTTAATTTTGCTATTTATCCCATTATTAATGAGATAGTGTATACACCAAAAAACTTTTTTGGAATAGGCGAAGAAAGTAATTGGAAAGATTTTAAACATTTTTTTAAAGAAAATTATATTATAAAATAAGCTACCTAACCCGCCAATCAACCCGACCGCCTTTTCGCATTCGGCAGATTTAGTATTTTTGGCTTGGTAGCTCCGTTACAAGTTTGTTGTTCAAAGTAGTTCTATTAATTAACATTGTTGCAAACTGCACTTGCAAAGAAAGATAAGTGCAGTTTGCTTAATCTTTGGCTTTGTCGTTTTAAGCTGCATTGCAGTTATGGGCGGCGGGTTATCGGCAACGCCGTTAGGTTTTGATAACAAGTAAAGGAGTTATTATGAAAGCAATTGTATATGAAGAGTATGGATCACCGAAGGTTCTTCACATCAAGGAAATTGAGAAGCCTGCTCCTAAAGACAATGAAATTTTAATTGAAATTTACGCCACTTCAGTAAACTATGGGGATTTGGTTGCACGAAATTTTAAAAATATTTCTTCTTTTGAATTCAATATGCCGTTGTTGTTTTGGTTTATAGCAAAATTTGATTTCGGTCTTTCAAAACCAAAACGCCAAATACTTGGTAGTGAATTTGCTGGCAAAGTTAAAGAAATTGGTAAGTCAGTTAAACTATTTAATCCGGGTGATGAAGTCTTCGGTTACTTAGGTCAAAAAATGGGTACCTATAAAGAATTTTTATCAATG
>DATHSU010000375.1:0-1509 GCA_035463895.1 Ignavibacteriaceae bacterium
AAATCAGGATATTGGCGTAGCCCTTCCTCAATACTGAGAAAAATCACACCTTGTTTTTCCAAATGTTCCTGAATGCTGTGATAAACCATTTCGGATTCGTATTGAGCACCAACACCGGCTAGAAATTTTTGTTCTGCTTCCGGAATACCTAATTTGTTAAAAGTGTTTTTTATGTCATCCGGAACATCATCCCATGATTTACTTTCCATCTCTGATGGTTTTACGTAATAGATAATATTTTCGAGATCCAGTTTAGAAATATCAGCTCCCCAGTTTGGCATTGGTCTTTGTCGATAATGTTTCAATGCCTTTAATCTGAATTCCAACATCCACTCAGGCTCTTTTTTTATTTCTGAGATCTTACGAACTACGTCTTCATTCAAGCCTTTTTCAGTTTTATAAACAGATTTATCGATATCACTAAATCCGAACTGGTATTCTCCTAATTGCTCAAGGAAAGTATCCTGAACTTTTTCACTCATTATTTACCTCCTAATTCAATTATGTTTTGAATTGGACTGATTAATCAGCATTCACTTTTTCTCTGATCCAGTCATAACCATGTTCTTCAAGGTGTAAGGCTAGATCACTGCTGCCAGATTCAACGATTTTTCCATCCATCATTACATGCACAAAATCAGGTTTGATGTAATTCAGAATTCTTTGATAGTGGGTAATGATTACAACACCAATATCTGGACCACGTAAAGTGTTAACGCCGTCAGCAACTACTCTTAATGCATCAATGTCTAAACCTGAATCTGTCTCGTCAAGGATGGCAATTTCTGGTTTTAACATTGCCATTTGCAAAATTTCAGCTCGTTTTTTCTCACCACCAGAGAAACCATCATTTAAGTATCTTCCGGCGAATGAGGAATCCATTTGTAGAAGTTCCATTTTCTGCTTAACTTCTTTTCGGAACTCAAGTAAAGGAACACCTTTATCTTCTGGATTAACTGCTTTTCGTCGTGAGTTCACAGCTGTACGAATAAAATTAGCAACGGTAACGCCTGGAATGGCTACGGGGTATTGAAAGGCTAAAAATATGCCTATGATGGAACGCTCATTTGGTTCCAATTCAAGTATATTTACATCTTTAAAAATTATTTCACCTTCAGTCACTTCATATGATGGGTGACCCATTAAGGTATATGCAAGTGTAGATTTCCCTGTTCCGTTTGGACCCATAATTGCATGTATTTCACCCTTTGGCAATGTGAAATCTAAACCCTTTAGAATTTCTTTCCCTTCAATGTTTACATGTAAGTTTCTGATTACTAATTCTGACATGAATGGATTACTCCTTATCAATTTTTCTATTTCGGCAGTAGATAAATAGTACCGAATATGCCCGGATTATATCACGCAAAAACAATTGGGTCAATATTTACTATAAAAATCATAAATATTGACAATTTCATTTTATTTATGATATACTGCCATATCATTCAAAGGAAAAAAATTCATAAAAATTATGAAAAGCACACGTGAAAAAATATTATTATTTTT
>DATHSU010000376.1:0-2299 GCA_035463895.1 Ignavibacteriaceae bacterium
AAAAACGAAGCTTTTTAAAAAGTTGTTCTATATTTATTCTATGATTAAAAGGTAAGTTAAATTTAATTATATGTTTTAATGAAATTGATTTTATAGTATCTGATCCACACCACCGCAAAATCATTTCTATTAATGTGTGGGGACGGGGGATTATTTGTTATTTCCCATTCAACCCCTCAACAATTTCCTTAAAACTTGCAAGCCCTGCTTCTATATTCTCAACTATCTCAAGTGCAAGTACATCAGGATCGGGAAGGTTATCCATATCACCAAGACTGTCATCTTTCAGCCAGAAGATATCAAGATTGGTTTTATCTCTTGCTATTATTTCATCATACTTAAATTTCTTAAAACGTTCTGTTTCTTTTCGCTTGAATCTGTTTTGTGGATTATAACATTCAACAAAATCCTTAAGATCATCAAACTTCATCTACTGGGTTTTGAGTGTGAAGTGTATGTTTGTTCGTAAATCATTTATCCAGACTTCTTTTGTCCAGGGAGTTTTTGCTGCCGGTTTGTTATCAAAGAAAATTACATTTGCTTTTACTCCCTGTGCATAAAATATTCCCGTTGGTAATCTTAGGATTGTGTGAAGATCAGTTGATTCGAGTAAACGCTTTCTGACAGTTTCACCAGCACCACCTACAAATAAAACATTATCGGGAACAACGACCGCAGCTTTGCCATCTGCTTTCAGCATTGAACGGACGTGCTGGATAAAATTTAACTGCTTGTTTGATGTTGTTGTCCAGAAATCCTGCCGTTCATAAGTGAGTGTATCTTTGCTTTGAGTTCCATCCTCATTTGTAATTGTCATACTGCTCTTTTTGCCAAACGGAGGATTTGTAAGTACATAATCAAACTTTTCTGATGGCGAAACGAGTAAGCTGTCTGCTCTTTCTATAGGAGGTTCACTATTAAGATCGCCGATGTTGTGCAAGTATAAGTTCATTAAACATAGTCTTGCAGTATTTGGAACAATTTCCCATTCTGTATGAATCGTCCAAAGATAGTTTTAAGCATTTATTTTATTTCTTTATTCTAATTAGGAACTGCAGGGTAATTAATAAAAATCTTATTTCATCAGCATCATTTTTTTTGTTTCAGTAAATGATTGTCTTCCTGAAAAATCGGTTTGCAACTTATAGAAATATATCCCGGATGCTAAATTTCCGAAGTCAACACTTACCTGGTGATAACCTGCTTCATATAATTGATCATTAATTTTTTCTTCTATTAACTCACCAAGAATATTATATATCACCAATGAGACCTTCCCTTGTTTAGGTAGTGCAAACATTATATTCGTTTTAGGATTAAAGGGGTTAGGGTAGTTCTGATACAACACACAATCTAAAGGAATTAAGCTTGCTTTCTTTTGCTCTATATATTCTTCCGTTCCAATATATAAAACATACTCTTTTCCGGATGTCTTTTTCTGTATTTCTATTTTATTCTGATTTCTTAGATCATATAGTTTCATCAAACTCTTATCTAATAGATACACTTCATATTCACTGAAATTTTCAATTCCTTTTGGTACAATTTCTAATGCTTGGTTTGATGCGTTTTTAATCAAAATGTCAAATTCCTGTCCAATACCGATTTAGTGTCTGAATTCTTTTTGAAGATATTTATAATCTGTTTCAATTTCAGCGTTATATAAACTTATATTGACATCATTGAAAAGTGAGGGAGGTGAGAAGATATCGAAAACATCAACACCGCTTCTGGCATCCTCTGCAATCCCGGCACTTATAGCAGTTTTGGGAACACCATTTAATGTCAACACAATTTCTAATTCTTTTGTATTATTAGAATTTTTCTTATCCAAATCATTTTCCAAATGATAGGGTATTTTAAGATTCGTTAGACTGTCACTGCAAAAGAAATAATATCCCTTGTAAGGTTCGAAGTCTAATTCATTAGAATAACTATTTGTTTGATAAGAATATATTGGCTGCTGATTTCCGCCATTTGCATTATTGATACTGCTCCAGGTTACTAATGTATCAAACGGATTCGAGATCAAATTCCACCCATGATGTACCTGAATTGAAAAAGTGCTGTCTGCGGACAAAGGAACTGTAGGTGCTGAAATATTTATATAAATCGGATATCTGCTTATTACCCAAAATGCCTTACCTGGTCTAAAATAAAAGTCATCATCCCCATTATATTCAATTAGGGGTAAAGTTCCGGCATCCCAAAATGCACGCCAGTCACCTTCTAGTCCCGGTAACCCTGTGATAACACTACTTATTAATATATTGTTGGCACCTGGTAAGCCAATCATTTG
>DATHSU010000377.1:0-2184 GCA_035463895.1 Ignavibacteriaceae bacterium
CAGCTTATTCTTGATGAAAAAGAAAATTATGAACGGGTAAAAAAGATTCGCGACACATTTAATGAAAATCTTTACAATTCACTTAACCTTGCGATGAAAGTCAGAGGAATTGATTACATACCCGGCTGTGTTGAGCTTGGCGACTTTGATGCAACATCAACTACAATTGCAATTTCTCCCTGTAATGAACTAAAAAATCTTCCACAGCCTTATGCACAAAATACGTTCGATAAATATTATGAGTTCTTTAAGAATAGAAGAGATGGGAAAATTGACTGGATTAATTACACACCATATGAAAATCGTTTAATAGGTTCCTTCATTTATTTGGATCAGCCGGAACGTGCACACGAGCTAATAAAATATTTCTTAAACGATCAGAGACCACAAGGTTGGAATCATTGGGCTGAAGTTGTTTGGAAAGATGAAAGACATCCCGGCTTCATCGGCGATATGCCGCATACCTGGGTTGGTTCTGATTTTATAAATGCAATCCGCTCAATGTTTGTTTATGAAAACGAAGACGATTCTTCACTTGTTATCGGTGCTGCACTTTATCAGGATTGGATTGATTCACCAGATGGAATGGCAGTTGAAAATCTTCCAACGTATTACGGTGAGCTTTCCTACTCAATTAAAAAAGAAAATGATAAATATCATTTTTCAATTTATGGTGATGTCAAACTGCCAAAGGGTGGAATAAAGATTAAGAATTTTAATGGATCAAAACTTCCACATAAAGTAATCGTAAATGGTAATGAAACAAAAACTTTCACTAAGAATGCAATCGCTATAAAGGAACTCCCGGTTGACATTGTAATTAGTTATTAAGAGCAGATGAAGAACCGATTGAAGCGTGCAGGATCACTTCAATCAATAGTTAATATAATTTATGAAATTTTACAAATCATTTAGGAAATACAGGATTTAACTCAATGAGTTTTAAGGCAGCAAAAGGATATTTTATAAAAGATGGCAAGCCATTCTTTGTTATCTCAGGAGAAATTCATTACTTCAGACTTGACCCCAAACTCTGGAAAAAACATCTCTTACTACTGAAACAGGCTGGCGCTAACACAACCTCAACTTACATTCCGTGGGATTGGCACGAGTACGAAGAGAACAAATTTGATTTTACAGGTGAAACACATCCAGCAAGAAATCTTGTTAAGTATATCAAGCTTTGCAAAAAAGTTGGATTGGATTTAATTGTAAAACCCGGTCCGTACATTCTTGCTGAATATGAGAATCAAGGACTGCCGGAGTGGCTGGTGAATAAATGCAGTAAAAGTGCACATTCATTAGATGAAAAAGGAAATGTCATTTCACCTGACTTAATATCTTATATGTCTGATGAATTTATTCATTATACTTTTCTATGGTATAACAATGTAATGCCGGTTATTGCTAAGTATCAGGAAAGCAATAACGGTCCGATAACTATGATGCAGGTTTGTAATGAAGTTGGTGTGTTCCAATGGCTTTCAGGAAAGATTGATTATAATCCTTTGGTCATAAAACTGTATAAAGAATTTCTTATAGAGAAATACAAGTCGGTAGAAAAACTCAACTCTGTTTATGGAACGGAATATTCTTCATTCGAAGTCTTTATTGCTCCGACTGGTATAATTGAAAACAAACAGGATTATTGTGCATATTTTGATTTTCATCTTTTCTATCGAAACTACTATGCATTGTATCTTGATACATTAATAAAAAAAATCCGAAGCTTTCAAATAGATTTACAGTTAACACATAATATTCCGGGCTGGATATATGGAAATGCTGCAGAGTTGCCGATGCTAATCAGTACTTATGATGAAGTAATGAGAACCCGAAACGATATCGTGTTTGGTCTGGATCAGATTCCTGAATTTTTTTCTTTCAGAAATGCACATTCCGATCTTGCCTGCAATAAAATTCTTGCAACTCTCCAGCCGGATGGTCCTGTTTGGGCAGCGGAATTTCAAGCAGGAACACGTGAACATCACGTTAAAAGTGACGCGAAGGATTTGGAAACATTTTATTATGCGTCACTCGCTCACGGATTGAATAGCTTTAATTACTATATGTTCTCGCAGGGAATTAATCCGGTTGGAAAGGGTTATTATGGAAAATCGTTTTACTACCAAACTCCTCTGAATGCTGAAGCAGAAAAATCAGAATTGTATGAATCTGTAAAGA
>DATHSU010000378.1:0-3452 GCA_035463895.1 Ignavibacteriaceae bacterium
ATGATCTTGAAGACGGTTTGGGAGGTAATGATTTTGTGGCTCTTGTTGCCCTCAAATCAAGTGAAGGGAAATATTATTTTGGCGGTGAACATGGCTTGAATGAATTCAGTCCCATAATTGTAAATCAAACTCCACCCAATCTCATTTTTTCAGATCTCAAAATTTCAAATAAATCTGTTCTAAATATGGGCGATGATTCTCCGCTGGAAACATCAATTTATGAACTAAAAGATATTACTCTTGGGCACAATCAAAATGATCTTAGTTTTGAATATGCTGCGCTGCACTATTCAAAGCCGTTAAAAAATCAGTATGCCCATATGCTAAAGGGCTATGACAAAGATTGGATTTATGATAATAAAAGATTTGCAACTTATACCAACCTTGATCCCGGCGAATATATTTTTATGATAAAAGGTTCTAACAGGGATGGGATATGGAATGAAAATGGTCGCTCAATCAATATCACAATTTTGCCTCCCTGGTGGCTTACAACGTGGGCTTATATAGGTTATGGATTTTTATTTTTTGGATTTGTCTTTGCAATTGACAGGGTTCAACGAAAAAGACTTTTAACCAAGGAAAAGGAGAAACAAAAACTTATCGAAGCGGAACATCGTATTGAAGCAGCTGAACTTCAGGCAAAAGCAACAGAAGCCGAGCGAAAAGTATTGCAGGTTGAGTTTGATATGAAAAAGAAAGAACTTGAAGAAGCACGGGAACTCCAGCTCTCAATGCTTCCGAAAGAACTTCCGAATCTTCCGCATCTTGATATAGCCGTTTACATGAAAACCGCAACGGAAGTTGGTGGTGATTATTATGACTTTAGTGTTGGATTAGACGGAACATTGACTGTTGTAATTGGTGATGCAACCGGACATGGGATGAGAGCCGGTACAATGGTTACAGCAACAAAAAGTTTATTCAGTTCGCATGCATCAAATCCTGATATACTTTTTACATTTCAGGAAATTACACGCTGTATTAAGCATATGAATATGCAAATGCTGTCAATGTGCCTTTCGATTTTAAAGATAAAAGGAAACAAAATTCAAATTTCCGCAGCAGGAATGCCGCCGGCTTTATTGTACAGAAGTAATACAAAAGCTGTTGAAGAGATAGTTTTAAAGGGAATGCCTCTGGGAGCTTATCAGGATTTTCCGTATGAACTAAAGGAAACAGATATTCATCCGGGTGATACTTTATTATTGTTGAGCGATGGACTACCTGAGCTATTCAACAGAAACAAGGAAATGTTTGGTTATGACAGGGTTATGGAGACATACAAAAAAGCTGCGGGGAATAATCCGGTGGAAATAATTGAGGTTCTTAAAAATGCAGGATCAGACTGGGCGAATAATGAAGCCCCCGATGATGATGTAACCTTTGTAGTAATAAAAGTAAAATAAAAATAGAAGATGATTATGATAATTAATAAAAACGCAGAGAACACTCTAAAATATTTATTCTGCTTACTGATAATGATGTTGCTCTCTTCAACTGCTATTGCTCAGAAAAAACCAGTTAAATTTAATCGTTTAACTTCCAGCGATGGACTATCTCAAAATACAGTAAGTGCAATAGTGCAGGATCATGATGGTTTTATCTGGATTGGTACCGAAGATGGAATCAACAAATACGATGGATATAATTTCGAAATATTTAAAAGGAATCCTGGTGATAGTCTCTCATTAAACGACAATCAAGGCAATGCCATGCTGGTTACTAGCAATGGAACACTCTGGATAGGCGGCTCATTAACAGGATTAAGCAAATTCAATTCAGCCACAAAAACCTTCACACGTTACAATCATGATCACACCAATCCAAATTCATTAGCTGAGGATGCAATTATTTCCTTTAGTGAAGACGAAAGAGGTAACCTGTGGATTCTTACAGAGAATAAAGGTTTCGACTATATGATGGTAAAGGAAGAAAAATTTATTCATATGGCAAATATGCTTCCCCCGGATTATAAAATTTCTGAGGATCGAATATTCTTTATTCATCAGGACAAACAAAATTATTTATGGGTCGGTGCTGTAGGAAAGGTACATTATTTCAAAATCATTCATAGCGAAAACGGAGTTCCGAAGCTGCAGCCGGTAAAAATTGAAAATCAAATTCTTAGTACTGCTGCTCTTTCCATTGAAGAAGATAAAGATGGAAATATTTGGATTGGTACTCCGGGGGAAGGTCTTTTAAGATTTGATTATAAGGATAGGGTTCTAAGTAAATTTGAGATGCCTAATGATAATTCTTCGCTTAATTCACTAGTTATCCTTGCCTTAGAGACTGATGAAACAGGAAATATTTGGATTGGCGGACTACCTATTGTTAATAATCCAGATATAGAAAGAGGAACATCTCCAGGTTTATTAAGGCTTAATATTCAATCAAGAAAAGTTGAGGGGTTTTTAGCTGATCCAAAAAATGAAAAAAGCCTGAGCAGTAATCGTATTCTATCTTTATTAGTTGACAAAACAGGTGTTTTGTGGGTTGGTGCTGATATTTCAGGACTTAATGTATATGATAAATCAGTCACAAAATTTTCTCTGGTTACTACCGGACCGGAAGAATACAATAAAGTTAAAGGTCCGATAAGAGGTTTTTATTTGGATGAAAATAAAATTCTGTGGATTGCTTCTCAGGGAGGTGGACTGGTTTCATATGATAGAAGTAAAGAGAAATATGAGGTTTTCAATTACAATAAAAATAATCCTTCTTCCATAAGCACTGATGCTGTTCAAAATATTTATGACGATGGTAAGTATCTGTGGATTGGAACTCAACAAGGTTTGAATCGATTTGACAAAAAAACAAAATCATTTAAAAGATATTACATTGATCCTTCAAACCCGGCATCAAGATTCAATGCAATTAATTATAATATTGTTGAAATAGATAAGTTACCCGGGTATCTGTGGTTCGGAACAAACGGCAGTGGATTAGTTCGCTTTGATAAAGAGAAAGAAACTTTCAAAAAGTACACTTATGATCCTGAAGATCAAACCAGTTTAAACAACAGAGCTAATTTTGTAAGAACAGTGTGGTATTCTGAAAAGCGACCCGATGAATTGTGGACAGGCACTACGAACGGAATTAATATTCTCAATCTGAACGACGAAACTTTTCGCTACTATAATCATGATCCAAAAGATTCCACTAGCTTAAGCCATCCAAATGTTATGAATTTTTATGAAGATGAAAATGGTTACATCTGGGTTGCAACGTATGGAGGCGGGTTAAATCGTTTCGATCTGAAAACCGAAAAGTTTTTAAGGTTCACACAGGAGAATAGCGATTTACCAAATAATGGGGTTTATGGATCACTTTCCGATGAAGAAGGAAATCTCTGGATATCAACCAACAGCGGCATCACTAAGTTAAATCCGGTTACTTTTGAATTCAGAAATTATACCGTAGATGACGGGTTGCAGAGTGAAGAATTT
>DATHSU010000379.1:0-18822 GCA_035463895.1 Ignavibacteriaceae bacterium
TGCAAGTGTGCTTGATGTTATAAGAGGCGGGAACATAAATATTGAGGAAATTGAAAACATCATTTTTGAGGGCGGAATTGCTGCTTGCTGCACTTTGAAACTCAAATCTGCCGTTACTGCTGATATGCTTAAAACGATAAATGAAAATCCGAATGTATTGAGTGTTAGTCACGTAGAGATCTAATGTGAGATTATAGGATCGATCTTTTGATCGATCCTATTAAAAAAACCCATAATTAGCCGGAACGGACAGGAGTCCGTTCCCTACTTTAAAATAATCATCTTTTTCGTTTCTATAAACGAACCCGCTTTTAACTGGTAATAATAAACTCCACTTGATAACTCAGCCGCATTAAACTCAATAGAATGATAGCCGGCTGGTTTTACTTCATTCAAGAGGGTTGCAATTTCATTACCAAGAACATCATATACCCTGAGCTGGACAATGAGATTTCCCCCTTCGGTCGAAGTGACAAAAGGAATATGGAATTTAATTACAGTAGAAGGATTAAATGGATTCGGATAATTCTGTGTAAGCTCAAATCTATCAGGTAAACTTATTTCAATTATTTCCGTTAAAGTGCAGTATTTAAATGAACCATCGAAATCCAATTGCTTAATTCTATATTTGTATTTACCTGGAATCAAATTTTTATCTTCAAATGTATAACTGTTTTGCTCAGTTGAAGTTCCTTTGCCTTTCAGGAAACCAATACTCTCCCAAATATTCTGTGCGGACGAATTCGAGAAGGAAGTTCGTTCAACTTCAAAACCATGGTTATTTACCTCAGATGCAGTTACCCAATTTAAAGTAACATTATTCCCTTTAGGTGAAGATGTAAAAGATGCAAGTTCAACCGGAATAGGAACGTCGAGGTAAAACTTATAATATCCATGTGGTGCAGTCATCGGCTTTGTAATTGTTTTACCATTTACTGAGGTTGCACTTAGATAATAAAATAGTTCAGTAGAGTTTGATTGTGCAGGAATAAATCCAACTAAAGTATCACCAGACAAATAGTTCATAGAAACCGGAGTGTATCCCAAAGTAGTATCGATTGACCAATACAGGTCTGACTGGGAAATGCCGCTTGAGTTTTTAATTATTGCTTTAATTTCAATTGGAGTATTTGTAAATAATGTATCGCGAACAGGTGAATGAGAAATATATAGTGGATTAAATGCACCAACTTCTTTTACAATACAATGAATAGCCCCACCTGAGGGTATTATAGAATTGCAATCGATGCCAACAACTTTATAACCCGGCATCGCTTCACGATAAATTCTCAACGCCGTAGTGTCATATTGCAGCTCATATGTTGGTACAAGTACTGTTTTATTTATTATTACCGAATTTGTATAAGTGCGGTAATATCCGCCGGCATTGGGATATCTTCCAAATTGATCGGGAGGCATTGGAATTCGAACAACTTTGTAAGGTTTTCCATATGGTGTGAGAAAATTATTTAAGACATATTGAAGATTAGCTTCTATATAAGGACCATCTGATACACCCGGCGGATACTGACCTACCAATAATGTTTCTTCATCAAGCAGTTTCATATGCATATCAATATGATGAATTCCATCATAAGGCAGGTTATCCATTTTAATATAACTGTCAATACCCATAAATGAATTCATTATTGCATTTATCTGTGCTTCCGTCTTGCCTGAGTTTTCATTAAGTACAAGTTTGGATGAAAACCCTGTACCCAGCCCATCAGCCATAAAGTTGCCGCCGGTGTGAACGAGTCTGTTTGGTTCTGCAGTAGTTTGATAAATTGGAACACCAATACTGTTTGCAAATAATACAGGAATATTATCATCACTTGGGCGGGGACGATTATAAACCCAGTCAACAATATACAAACTGTCACTGTCTTCAGCATATACTGTCCAGGGTCCGTAATCTCGTATCCATATTGAGTTAAAGGGAAAAATCAAGAAACTAATATTATTTATCTGTACACCGCCGTTGATCAAATAATTTCTCACTGTGTTGGAATCGCTGCAGACAATATAAACTTTGCATTCATTTTGAGCATTTCTAACAATTTCACGAAGAATTGCCTGTTGACTTGTCCACGTAACCATTATTCCCTGCAATTCCTCCCATTCTGCCATAGTTCTAACCGGGCCGGGTGGCGGAGTTGAAAATTCAGGATTAAAAGAAGGTGCATAATTCTGCCAGATTATTTTTTCTTCCTCGGTCATATAGATCGGAAGATCCTGGGCAAATAAGGATGGAATAAAAAGTAAGCTGAAAAACAATAAGAGTAAGATTTTTTTCATGATAAGATCCTGTTAATTCTTTACCAAAAGGTCATTATAAATTATATAAATTTTATATCAATCAACTCCTTAATGATGCCGTAATAGTAAGGCATTTGCAGAAGTTTATTTATTCCTTCTATGTCCTGATTTTCAAAATCAAAAACGATATGCTGAATATTAACCTTGATAAAATCGTTCGCTAACCCGGAAAAACCAATGTTCATATTTTTCAGCACCTCTTCATGACCGTTTAGAAAACTGTTTTCATAATTATTAACAAAGCTTTTTAAAACAGCATCAGAGGAACCGGCAGCGACAAAGTTTATGTATGGTGCATTAATCAGTTCAATTATTTCCTCAGAAAAACTGAGACCATTTAAAAATAATTCTTCCTGAAAATTTTTATCCCCTGTAAGAATAAGATTATCCTGCTCAAAAAGAGACTCCTGAGTTAATAACTTATGCTTAATGTCTAAATCATAAAACTCCTTGAAAAGGATTTTACTGAGAATAATTTCATTAGAAGTAACCTCACCGGCAATAGCCAGTTCCTCAAATGATTCCTGATCTTCTTTATAATAAACATAAGCATTTGACAATAAGGCATTGAATGATATCCCAATTCTGGATGATATAAAGAGTTCCTTAAATGTTAGAAGGTCCAGTGATGGAATTAAACCGATAGAATTGTTATCCTCTGAAACTTTTTTTGAAATCAGTGAGGCAGGCAAGGAAATTATTTCTATATCGTCGGCAGGGTTTAATTCGGTGAGGAATAATTTAGAGAAAAAATTCTGAGGCAGATAAAATTTTGTTTTCATAAAAATAAAAAAGCCGCTGCCAGGAGCGGCTGTAGTATTATCAAAAAAAAAGATTAAGTCTTTTTGCCCTTAATTCTTGCAGCTTTACCTGAAAGATTTCTAAGATAATAAAGTTTTGCTCGTCTTACATTACCTTCTTTCAGAAGTTCAACTTTTGCAATCTTAGGAGAGTTGATTGGAAAAATTCTTTCAACTCCTACACCGCTGGAAACTTTTCTAACGGTAAAAGATCTATTAAGTCCGGAACCTCTAACGCTAATCACATCACCTTCGAAGGTTTGAATTCTTTCCTTATCACCTTCAATAACTCTGACGTGCACGCGGATATGATCACCGGAATTAAATTTAGGTATATCTGTTCTTATCTGATCAGGTAATACGTTATTTACATCAACCATGATTTACTCCACTATTTATTTATTCTTTTCCATTTCTCTGTTAAAATTCTGGATTGTTCTTCTTTCCAGTTATCAATTTCTTTTTCATTACCGGATAGAAGAACTTCCGGTACCTTCATTCCCCTGAACTCAGCCGGTCTTGTATAGTAAGGCGCCTCAACTTCTTCACCATCCTGAAAAGAATCATCAAGAGCTGCCTCGCTATCATTCAGAACTCCCGGCAGCAGCCTTACAACTGCGTCAATCATTATCAGTGCAGGAAGTTCGCCACCAGTTAAAACGAAGTTGCCAATTGAAATTTCATCAGTAGCAAAATATTCTCTAACCCTGTCATCAACCTCCTTATAATGACCGGCAATAATAATGATATTTTCAGCAAGAGAAAGCCGATTAGCATATTTCTGATTAAAAATCTTTCCCTTAGCGGTTGTAAAGATTATATGGTCGTAATTTCTGTCTTGCTGAAGTTTTCCAATACATTCAAAGAACGGTTCGGGCTTAAGCACCATCCCCGGTCCGCCGCCAAAAGGCTTGTCGTCGACTTGTTTGTGTTTATTATATGCATAATCTCTTAGATTATGAATATACAATTCAATTTTTTTTTTATCCTGTGCCCGCTTAAGTATGCTGGTATTTAAGGGACTAACTAATAAATCGGGGACAGCAGTAATTAAATCAATTCTCATCATCTTCGTATTTACCAGCTCCGGGCTTAAGAATCAATTGCTTTTTATCTTTATCAAAACTTTCAATAAAAGTCAGAACAAAGGGGATAAGCAATTCTTTATTATTTTCATCAACAATAACAAAAACATCATTGGCCGGGAGCGTTAAAACATCTTTTATTGTACCAAGCAGTTTGTTCTCCTGCCAGACCTGTGTATTTATAAGGTCGTGTATAAAATAATTTCCCTCAGGAAGTTCTGCTGCCAGGGCTTCGTCAATAAAAACGTCTCTTCCAATAAGTACCTGTAATTCTCTTAACGTTTCAAATTTTTCAAATTTAATTCGAAAAGATTTATTTGATTGTTGAATTTTTTCCACCCAGATTTTTTTTTTGCTTCCGAAGAAGTCAATATAAACCTCACTTAACCCGATCAGTTTATCGGGAAAATCTGTAATTATCTTAAGATTCAAGAAACCTTCAGAACCGGCAATTGATGTGATACGAGCTATTAAAAAATAATCGTTCAAATCAAAATAATGCTTTCCTTAGTCTAACACTTCAAGCATAGCACGCTTACCATCTTTAGCAGCAACTGCTGTAAGCAGCGTTCTCATTGCCTGAGCTGTTTTTCCCTGCTTGCCAATTACTTTGCCTACATCATCAGGTTGTACCTTAAGAGAAAGAACATACTTGTTGTCCTCGGAAGATTTCACCTCAACAATAACACCTTCCGGATGATCAACAAGATGTTTGGCTATATATTCGATGAACTCTTTCATTTAAGAAGCCTCCTATATCCGGGAGCATTGAGAATTTAGTACAATAATGCTGAATTAGCATTACGGAATTAATTTAAGTGTTCCCTCCAGAAGCCGCACCCATTACTTCTGTGTACGTGTTAAATCTCTTATTCAGAAGGTTGTTCAGGAGTTTCCGCTTGTTCCGTTTTTTCAACGGCTGGTTCAGTTCCGGGTTCCTGATCAACGGTTTCTTTCTTTTTCCTTTTTGTTGTTTTAGCACCTGCCTTAGCTTCGCGCTGTTTTTCCCAGTTATCGATTTCTGTTTTGACACGATCCTCGGCAAAACCTCTTTTCTTCAGATCACGTTTAAGTAAAATACCTTTTTTACTCAAAAGGCTTTTTACTGTAAGGGTAGGTTGCGCACCGTTTTCTAACCAGTGCTGTACTCTATCCTCATCGACTTCAACAATATGAGGATTTGTCAATGGATTATACAAACCAATAGCTTCAATAAATCTTCCATCTCTGGGTGATCTTGAATCCGCTACTACAATTTTATAAATGGGTTGTTTCTTTTTTCCCATTCTTCTTAGTCTTAACTTAACAGCCAAGTTTATTAACCTCCGATAATATATTATATCAATTAAATTTTAGATTTCGGAAAGCTGCGGGATTGCCAAATCCTTTTTTACTCATCTGGCTCATCATTTTCTGCATCTCACCGAATTGTTTAACTAAACGATTCACATCCTGAATGGATGTACCGCTTCCACGTGCAATTCTTTTTCTGCGGTTTCCATTCAACACTTTTGGACTTTTTCTTTCCTCTTTTGTCATCGAACTGATAATTGCTTCAACTTTTACTAAAGCCCTATCATCAATTTGCGCATTTTTTAACTGATTTCCCAGACCCGGAATCATACCCAGCAGTGATGACAATGAACCCATTTTCTTAATGGTTTTAATTTGCGCAAGAAAATCATCAAAATCAAATTTATTTTTACGTAATTTTTCTTCAAGCTTTTCGGCTTCAAGCTCATCAAAAGATTCCTGAGCTTTCTCAACCAGCGATACAATATCGCCTTTTCCTAGAATCCGCGAGGCTAGTCTTTCCGGATAAAAAGCTTCGATGCTATCCACTTTTTCACCGTTGCTGATATATTTAATTGGTTTACCAACAACAGATCGAATAGAAAGAGCTGCTCCGCCTCTGGCATCGCCGTCAAGTTTAGTAAGAACTATTCCATCAAAATTTACTGTTTCATTAAAAGCTTTAGCAGAATTAACTGCATCCTGCCCTGTCATCGAATCTACAACAAACAAACTTTCATCAGGATTGACAAGCTGCTTAATTTGTGCAACTTCATTCATCATATCTTCATCAACATGCAGCCTGCCTGCAGTATCGATAATCAAAGTATCAAATCTGTGTTCCTTTGCGTAAGCAAGCGCCTGACCGGCTACTTTAAGTGCATCTTTTTCATCTAAAGAAAAAACTTCAACATCTATTGACTTGCCGAGCTGCTTTAATTGTTCGATAGCCGCTGGACGATGTATATCTGCCGCTGCAAGAATAACTCTTCGTTTATTCGACTTTAATTTTTTTGCAAGCTTTGCACAGAAGGTTGTTTTTCCTGAACCTTGCAATCCGACAATTAAAAGAACAGTTACACCGGCAGCATTAAGCTTAATTTCCTGCTGGTTTCCGCCAAGAAGCAGCGTTAATTCATCATATATAATTTTAGTAATTAACTGTCCGGGAGTTATTGATGAAACAACTTCCTGACCAAGAGCCTTACTGGTAACACTATCAATAAAATCTTTAGCTACTTTGTAATTTACGTCGGCATCTAAAAGAACACGGCGAATTTCTCTGAGAGTATCAGAAATATTTTTCTCAGTTAATTTGCCCTGACCTCTAACTTTTTTAAGTGCAGTTTCTAACTTAAGTGATAGATCTTCAAACATTTTAATTCAATATGGTATAAGTCATTCAAATCAAGAGCTTTGCTTCAAAGCATTGGCGCCGGAAACAATTTCAAGTATTTCTTTTGTAATAGCTGCCTGCCTTGCTTTATTGTAAGTGATATTCAAGGTTCTTATTAATTCCTTTGCATTGGTAGTTGCATTATCCATAGCAGTCATTCTCGATGCAAATTCAGCAGCATTTGATTCCAGCAGCACTCTCCAGATCTGACCTCTGAGATGCTTAGGGATCAGATAATTAAAAATGGATTTCTGATCAGGCTCGTATAAATAGTTCGATTCAATTCCTGAGTCATCTTCATCCGCCTTATGAACTGGAATCGGCAGAAACTGTTCCACAACAATTTTTTGCTGTATGAGAGATTTAAATTCATTAAAAATCAGAATAACCTTGTCAAAATCACCTTTAAGATATCCTGCTGTTAATTCATCAGATATCTTTTGAGCGGAAGTGTAATTGAGAGATGCAAAGACATCATTATAGATTTTTGAAACATTATAATTCCTTTTACTGAAGAAATCAGAACCCTTTTTTCCTACACAATATAGCTGATAATTAATTCCGGTTTCTTTTATCTCTTCATTTATATATCTGTTAGCCTCGCGGATAATATTAGTGTTGAAAGCTCCACAAAGCCCACGGTCAGCAGTTACAACAACTATAGCTACATTGTTTATATTTTCTTTGGGCAAAATTAGCGGATGTGTTTGCTTATCTTCTTCTGTGACCAGGTTAGAAAACATTTCTGTTATTTTCTTGGCATACGGTCGTGCATTAATGATAGACTCCTGAGCTCTTCTGAGCTTTGCAGCAGCAACCATTTTCATAGCTTTGGTTATCTGCTGAGTGTTCTTAACACCTTTAATACGATTCTTTATGTCGCGTAATGTAGCCATTTATTCAAAACTTACTATGAACTTTTCTTAAACGATGATAAAAATTCTTTTGCAGCTTTGATAAGCATCTCGTCTGTCTCTTTGCTGATATCTTTTTCCTTTTTAATATTAGAAAGAATCTGGTTGTACTTAACCTCAACAAATTCGAGAGCTTCTTTTACAAATCTTTGTACGTCTGCGACAGGAATTTCATCCATAAATCCTTTTGTTCCTAAATAAATACTTACCACCTGTTTTTCGACCGGAATAGGGTCATACTGCTTTTGCTTTAACAACTCTACAAGTCTTGCACCTTTAGCCAAAGTTCTTTGAGTTGATTTATCAAGATCGGAACCAAATTTTGCAAATGCTTCAAGTTCTCTGTACTGTGCAAGATCAAGTTTTAATGTTCCGGAAACTTTTTTCATTGCTTTTATTTGTGCATTACCACCAACACGTGAAACCGAAATTCCAACGTTTATAGCTGGTCTGACTCCTGCATTGAACAGATTAGATTCCAGATAAATCTGTCCGTCTGTAATTGAAATTACGTTTGTGGGAATGTAAGCAGAAACATCACCCTGCTGTGTTTCAATAATTGGCAGTGCTGTTAAACTTCCACCGCCAAGATCATCGCTTAATTTAGAAGCTCTTTCAAGAAGTCTTGAGTGAAGATAAAATACATCACCGGGGTAAGCTTCGCGTCCGGGAGGTCTTCTTAATAACAATGAAAGTTCTCTGTAAGCCTGAGCTTGTTTGGATAAATCATCATAAATAACTAAAGCATGTCTACCATTATCACGAAAATATTCACCAAGTGTAGCTCCGGAATAAGGAGCAATAAACTGAAGGGGTGCAGGTTCAGATGCGGCTGCAGAAATTACTGTTGTATAATCCATTGCACCATTTTCCTGCAGTTTGGCAACTACCTGAGCTACTGTTGATTCTTTCTGACCAATAGCAACATAAATGCAGTAAACCGGCTTTATTCCAAGTGATTTGGATTCTTCCGTATGTGTAAACTTCTGATTAATAATTGAATCGATAGCAACTGCCGTTTTTCCTGTTTGCCTGTCACCGATGATTAGTTCTCTTTGACCGCGTCCAATTGGAATCATAGCATCAACTGCAATAATACCAGTTTGTAATGGTTCTTTAACAGGCTGGCGTTGAATAACTCCAAGCGCTTTTCTCTCAATTGGAAGATATTCGTCTGTATTAATTGAACCTTTCCCATCTATGGGCAAGCCTAGCGGAGTAATAACTCTTCCAAGCATAGCTTCGCCAACGGGCAGGGATGCAACTCTTTTTGTTCTTTTTACAGTATCTCCTTCTTTAACAAGGGTAGAACTCCCAAAAAGAACACAACCAACGCTATCTTCTTCAAGGTTCAGTACCATTCCGAAAACATCATTAGGGAATTCAACCAGTTCACTAGCCATTACTTTTGACAAACCATAAACCCTGGCGATACCATCACCAACCTGCAAAACGGTTCCAACATCGTAAATATCTACTTCGCTTTCGTATCCCGAAAGTTGTTTTCTTAATACCGCTGATATTTCATCCGGTCTGACTTCAGACATGTTAATTCCTTTTTTATTCTAGACTAATTAAGTGATATATCCACTTTTACAAAATGATTTTTTAAAAGACTTAGCTGATGCATTACAGAAGCATCGTAAACTGTGTCTCCAACTTTAGCAACAAATCCGCCCAGCAGATTTTTGTTTATCTGATAATTACAATTAACTTTTTTACCAAGTGTATTTTCAAAACTATTTCTCATCTCTTCCTTTTGTTGTTCAGATAATTCAAATGCTGATGTAATTTCCGCCTGAACTATGCCCAGATACTCATCACGAAGTTCTATGAACCTTTCAGCTATTGACGATAAAACTGTTTCTCTTCCCTTCTTGATTACAAACTTTATGAAATTCATCGTTTCATTATGAACTTTACCAGAGAATATTTCAATCAGGATAGATTGTTTTGTTTCGGATTTGATAACTGGACTTTTGACAGCACGTCTTAACTCTCTGCTGCTTTTAAATGAATCGACAATCAATTCCATATCGGCAGCTACATTGTCAAGAATTTTCTTCTCAACAGCGATTTGCAGAAAAGACGAAGCATACCTGGTTGATATTTTTGTTTTAGCCATAATAATCAGTTATTAGAAATTTCACTGATATAATTATCAACTATTTTCCTATTTGATTCTGTATCAATATTCTGTTTTAAAATTTTCTCGGCAGCGTTAATTGAAATTTCAGCAATCTGATTTTTCAGTTCGTTAAATGCCGCATCTTTTTTGCGGTCGATTTCAGCTGAAGCTTCTTCAATAATTTTTTGTGCTTGCGCTTTACTGTCCTTAAGCATTTGTTCCTTAAGGTTTTCAGCATATTGACGGCTTTGCTCAATTATTTTTTTCGATTCCTCTTCTGCCTTATTCAAACTGGCTTGATTTTCTTCAAGTATTTTCTTTGACTCTTCTTTAGCTTTTTCAGCCTGTTCGAGAGAATCCTTTATGGCATCCTCTCTTTGCTTCAAAGCAGTGAGAATCGGTTTCCAGGCAAATTTTCCTAAAAGTAAAATAAGAATCAGAAAAGTTAATGTGGTCCAGAAAGCCAGACCAGCATTAACAGACAACAAACCGCCGCCGCCTTCAGCAGCAATTACAAGAAAGAAATTATTAGCTATCATTTCTTCTAAAAATAAATTGTTAAAAAAGTATTATTGAACCTTATTTACCTGCAAGTATAAAGCAGATAACTAATGCGAATAGGGAAATACCTTCAATAAGAGCAGCAGCAATAATCATAGAAGTTCTTATTGCACCGGCTGCTTCCGGCTGTCTTCCGCTTGCTTCCATTGCTGCAGTGGCTAATTTACCAATACCTAAGGCACCACCAATTATTGTTAATCCGGCACCTAGTCCAGCAGCTAAACTTGCTAAATCTAACATTAACTTTCTCCTGAATAAATAATTAAATAATAGTTTATTTGTTTAATGATCCTGATGAACTGCCATCCCGATAAATAAAGATGACAGCATTGTAAATATATATGCCTGTAACAGGGCAACTAAAACTTCAAGCGAATAAATAAATAATGCCATTCCTATTGAAACCGGTGATATTAGGTAACTCTGCATTACAAAAATCAAACTTATCAGTGCATAAATAACGATATGACCGGCTGTTAAGTTAGCAAAAAGACGTATTGCCAATGCAAAGGGTTTAGTAAATAAACCAAGGACTTCCACAATTAACATAATTGGCAATAGAAAAACAGGCACGCCGTGTGGAATCAATCCTTTGAAGTATCCGAAAACACCATTGTTTCTTATTCCGCCGATTTGAATTACCATAAATGAAAAAATTGCCAGTACTGATGTAACAGCTATATTGCTTGTGAAAGTAGCTGAAAAAGGTATCAACCCAAGAAAATTTCCAAACAAAATAAAAAAGAATGCTGTTAGCAAATACGGCAGGAAACCCTCATACCCCTTACCAATAGTCGGTTTGGCAATTTCATCTCTCACAAAAATTATAAACACTTCCCAGAAGTTTGCTGATCCTTTGGGCACGAGAGATTTTTTGTAAGAGTTTGCAACATTAAAGAATACGAGTCCCAGCAAAACTGCGCCAAGCCACATTATAACAACGTGACGGGTAATTGAAATGTCTATTCCAAATAATTCTATATGCGGTAAATAAATTTTTCCGAAAGGAGAGAAATCGAGATAATTTCCGTCCATTACATGATGCATAATCCAATCGCTGCTCGCATCTGAATTAGATTGGGCAGCAACAGAATCTGCAATTTGAAATGTTGAAACAGAATCTATTTGGGACATTTTGATCTATGTATTCGGCTTTTTACCGGATAAATTTATGATTTCTACAGTTAAAAAATAGATATACGAAATAAAGACTGTAAAGATAAACGAATACATACTAACATTCAAGAATTTCAGCACTATGATTATTAGAACAAGAGTAAGAAACATTCTAAATACCAGTCCCCCTAAAACCAGTGTTAAGAACAACTTATCGGATTTTTGCAGACCAACCCTGTTAAAGAAATAACCGGTGGTAAAGTTAATAAGCGGTATTAGAAACCCCCAAAAAAAAGAATCAAAAAGGTGCAATGAAATATTCGAGTTCAGCCTTAAAATGAGTAGCGCGACAAGTGAAATTATAAAAGGTAAAATTGTAAAGAGAAAAGAGCTATTTTTTTTCATTTTCTACTTTTCTCTTCTCAATAGCATTTATTGTCCTTATTAAATTATACATTCCGGCGCCAATTCCTACAAAGGCGAAAATAATGGTAAAAGTGTACTTATAGCCAAGTTTGCCATCAATCCAATCGCCAATTAAAATCATAATTACAATTGTCGCAGCTAATTGAAGTCCAAGTCCCATATATGGAGCAGCATCACGTAAGGATTTATTGAAGCTTCCATATTTATCAGAATCAATTTTCACTTTAGGGTAAATTTAGCGAAGAAGGCTTTTCAGCTCTCTTACTATCACCCATAGAGCTTTTACCTTCAAAAATTGCTCCGGCTTCAACAATGAGTATCTTGGTAATCAAGTCGCCTTTTAGGTTTCCTTTACTTTCGAGAACAACTTTGTCTTTGGCATTTACAACACCTTCAACTTTACCGCCGATGGTTACTGAATCCGCATTTATATCTCCCTGAATATTTCCTGATTCACCAACAGTAAGATTCCCCTTGGCTTCCACGTTGCCTTTTACGATACCATCGAGCCTTACATTGCCATTGCTGGTCAATTTCCCCTCAATAATAACACTGCTGCTTATTATGGTTACTTCTTCCATGGTTGTATTCCCGTTTGTTTTTGATTTCATTTTGTACTCCTAATAATTTAATAAAACTTTATTTGGATTAACAGGCTTGCCATCCTTCCAAATTTCAAAATGAAGATGAGGCCCGGTTGTTTCTGTCCCGGAATTTCCGCTTAATGCAATTAACTCGCCCTGATTTACAAAATCGCCTTCTTTTTTAATTAGTAAACTGCAATGCTTGTACCTGGAAAGGTAGCCCTGATCATGATTTATGATGATTATATATCCGTATTGAACTGTATAGTTGGCAAAGACTACATATCCGCCTGCTGCAGCATAAACAGGTGTATTTTCTTTAACAACAAAATCAATTCCGTTATGTCCTTGCTCTGGTTTAAAACCCCTGCTTATAAATCCTTGAATCGGCTTAATAAAATAAACATCTTTAACCTGAGTACTATTTAATAATTTATTTAAAAGGTAATTGAAAGCAGTTAAAATATTTCCTTCTGCAGGAATATTTTTGTTCTTCTCGGTTTCCTTAGTCTTATTTATATCTTTCAGCAAAGAGGTATCACCTAATTGAACAGCATTTCTCAGTCTAATATTGGTTAGTTTTAGTTTTTCAACTTCATTTGCAAGAATCAATATTTTATTACTTAATTCCTCATATTGTTTTTCTTCCAGAGTTGTTTTCTTTAATGCTGAGGGAATTAAAAATCTTTCCATTGGTGTAAAATAAATTAAATAGAATCCAAGCAATCCAATAACAATTGTATATACCAAAAGGTAAATCAATATTCTTCTTCCGTTCAGCCTGAAGGATTTGGCTTCTGCATTAGTACCTTCCGGAAATATTATTAGTGTAAGTTTTTCTAAGGATTTGAAATAATTAAATTTCATTTAAACTGACTCCAGTTTATTTTTTAGAACATCCATTTTGAACTTGCCTTCCCTGATAAGCTCAAGTTTATCCCGGCTTAAATCGATTATTGTTGATGCTTCAAAGTATGATTTCGTGTCTGAATGAAAAATCGCATCAACCTCATTGCCGAATTCTTCAATTATAAGAGATGGTTCCAGTAAAGGAGGGTTTCCGGATCTGTTAACGCTTGTTGAGATTAGCGGCATTTGTATTTCAGACAACAGCTTCAAGCAAAACCTATTGTTAGGAACCCGGAAAGCACCTGTTTCTGATTTTAATATTTCACTGGTTTTATTATTTAATTTTAATACAACTGAAATTGGGTTTGGCCAAATAGAAAGTAAAAAGTCAATATGCTTTTCAGAGTTTAATTCAACATATTGCTGCAGAAGCTGTACATTCTGAATAAGAAATATGTATCTTTTCCATTCATTCCTGCCTTTTACCTTACCTATTTTCATTTTTGCATCTTCATTAAACGGGTTTGCACCGAAACCATAAATTGTATCAGTCGGATAAATAAAAATTCCTCCGCTCAAGAATAATTCCTTTGCATAACTGACAGCTTTGGTAAAATCCTTATCAATATTTATTATGTTGGGCTTTGCTTTTTGAACCATTTTTAATCAATCATTTCTTTAATTATTTTAATAATTTTTTCCGGAGTAAGCTTAAATCCGCATTCAAATGTTTTGATCGGGCATTGATTATAACCATGTATTCCACAGGGTTTGCAATATAAATCATCTTCACTTAAATATCTGCTCAATTTATTATACGGATAAAATCCAAATCCCGCCACAGTTGAACAATACAGGGTAAGAACCTTTATATCCGCACACATTCCCAGATGCGTGGGAGCACTATCATTAGTTATTAGAATTGATGAACGACCGATCAATTCAATGCTTTCAATTAAACTAAAAACTCCTGCTGAATCATCAACCATTTCAGGAAATTTATTTTTAATTGCTGAAGTAATTTTACTATCATTTTCTCCGCCAATAAGAACGATCTGCTTTTTTTCTTCAACAAAAAACTTTATTACCTGGATAAAATATTCTTCGGGATACCTTTTAGTCGCCCAGACACTTCCGGGACTTATAGCTATAAAACCCTCTTTTATATTATTTCTATTAAGATAATCATTCACCTTTGCGCTTACCTGTTCAGAGATTTTTACCATCGGTTTAATTTTCCAGCTTTCATCAGTATAACTATAGCCAATAAGATCAAGGTTTCTTTGAACCTCGTGTTTATCCAAATGATACTCTACCAGATATTTATAAGCGTGTTTAAATGATGAAATTGAGAAGCCGAAAGTATCTCTAACACCTGAAAAAAGAACTAAAAATGAAGTCCTTAATGAACGGTGAGGTGAATAGATTTTATCATACTTATACTCCTTCAACTTCTTTCCAAACTTCATTAATCCGGAGATTGATTTATGTTTACCACGCTTATCGAATATCAGTACATTATCAACAAAAGGGCAGCTTGTAAATATTTCCTCTGTTGAAGGAATACAAAGCACATTAATCTGTGATTTGGAGTTTCCCTCCTTTAGCTTCTGAATCATCGGCAGTGTTAAAACTGCATCGCCGATAAAAGCTGTTTGTATTATAAGTATTTTTTTCATTTAAATTACTGCAATCTAAATAAGAATATAATTAGTGTTTCCACCTATTGTGCATCCAAAGCCATTGTTCAGGGTTTTCTCTAATAACCGACTCAAGATAATGCAAATGGCGCCTGCTTAGTTCTGCAATCTTTGAATTATTTTCATCCGGCAAATTGTCTTTACTGATTTCAACAATATTCATTTTATAGGAGTAATCTTTTTGGCGAACGGCAATTCCAAAAATGAGCGGTGCACCGGTTTTAAGAGCAAGTACAGCAGGTCCTACAAGTACTGATGTTTTTCTACCAAAGAAATCGAGTTTAATACTATCTTCCGGACCCCGTTGATCAGCAATCATCGCAACTATGTTTTTCTCTTTAAGATCATTATAAATCTGTCTGACTGAAACACCAAGCGGCACGACCTCGTTTAACCATTTAGTCCGCATTTTATTCATCCATTCCGAAACAAGCGGGTTTCGCAGATTTTTAACGATAATGGTAAACTTTTTATTCGCCTGAAGCGATACTGAATTAGCCCCATACTCCCAGTTTCCAAAATGTGCAGAGAGAAGAATAACCCCATTTCCTTCTTCAAATTTTTCAGATATCAATTCCAGGTTTGTGCATTTTAAAAGCTTTATAATCTTTTCCCTGGTCATTGATGGCAGAAGCATAATCTCAGCAAGAGTTATTGCAAAACTTTTATATGATCTAAATGCTATTTTTTTTACTTGCTTACCCTCTAAATGAGGGAAAGCATTTTTAATATTATCAACAGTTACTGCTTTTCTTATTGGTATTATGTAAAAGAAAATTATTGCAATTATAAATGCAAATCTTCTGGAAAGATATAAGCCCATAGTCCTGAAGAAAAGACTGAAACTTATAAATATTATGTATTCTAACTTGTTTTTCAATTAAGAAATGTATCTTTTAATTAGCAAAAATAAACAAAGCAGGTAATAAAAGTGAGTTAAATAATAAACAATAAAAAACCCCTCGAAAAGAGGGGTTAATGTCATCTAACATAAATTCTTCGTGTCCAGTTATCATCTCTGAGCTCACCTCTTTTTGTTGAGTGGATCAGATTGTAATCCGAAAATCCCAGCAGATCAGCAAAAATAAAGAAAACACCGCCTTCAATATCTGTATATTGCCAGATCTCGTAAGGACGAGTTTCAATCTGACTGGGATATCTTTCAATTTCCGTAGGTTCACCATACATTAAAAAAACTCTACCTCTGTCGGTTTTCCATCCCTGTCTGGAAAGAGTATTGTACCTTGCATTGGCAACTTCAACTCTTTGAAAATAACTCAGGTAATATTCATTTTGGGGTGTGTCGGAAAACTGATCGCGGGCTTTCCAGAAATCATTCATATACTGCCGTTTGCCGTCTTCAGTTGACAACTTTTTGTATCTGTCAATTTCGGCAGAAGAAGCAATATACCTGGCTTTATCAAAAATATCATCAAGTTCTTCTTCAGACATCGAACCAAAAGTCGTTGCTAATATTGACAAATCACCTGTATACGATTCATCTTCATAAAGGATATCCGGATTATAAACAAAGAATTTCTTAGATGTTGATACACCTTTATTGTTTAAACTATCAATAAGTGAAAGTATAATTGTATATGTATCTGTTGGATATGCTGCAATAACAGCAGAACCGACTTCAACTCTGGAATCAGCATTCCTGCTAAAGTATTTATCTTTGTTTACAACAACCTTACCACGACTGTTAAGAATCATTTGATTTAATCTCAGTTTGCTTTCATCTCTTCCAAGATTGTCAAGCTGATATAACTCGATATAATAAAAAAGCACCGGCTGACCTTTTCCGAAAACAAGATTGGGAACGGGAACTACCTCATAAGTATTTTTATAAAATATTGAGTTGACATTTTCACTTCCCTGAATCATTTTATATGCAAGCTGAATATCGCTGATACCAACTTCATCTGCAAATATCGGATGAACCCTGAAATTATCAACAATATTTTTTGTGTTACTGGTATTGTTCAGATCTGTACCTGTAATTTCTATTTTTTTAGGACCTTCAGGCAGAATAAAACCAATAACTCCAATTAAACTTTGAGTATCCTCTGATTCACCTGAATCAACATAATGAGAAACTTTCCATTGATTATTAACAAGGAACTCACCAGTTAGAGAATCAGTTATTGAAATTTTTAGTATTGCATCAACTTTACTGCCTGAAGAATCATCAACAGGATTCATAGTTCCCTGATTAAAGGAATAATAAAACTCAACAAAATTATTTGATGAATCATAAGCAAACTGAGCATAATCGAATTCAAAATCTATTTTCTGCTGAGGGTAAATAATTCCGGTAAGTATAGCTGCTATAAAAAAAAGTTTTTTCATGGTCTAAAAAGTTTAATAAATAAAAAACGCCTGTTAAATTCTAACAGGCGTTTTAAACAAAGGAAATGATCCTAATCGAAGAACATTTTTACAGTAAAAATATGGTTTGGTGTAGGGAACTCTTTAACATCTCTGAAAGCATAATCGAAAGATACTCCAACGCCAGAACCGATACTATAATTAACTCCGGCACCTACGGTAAAGCCGAACAATGAATTTTCATTTTCGCCGCCAAGAGCAAAGTTATATCCGCCTCTTAAAAAAAGAGTTTTCATAAAACCATACTCAAGTCCGAAATTAAATGCATCTTCTAGTGAATTATTTGCAATAAATGCACCTCCTACAAGTATATCATTCTGTTCGTTAACAGAATAATTGTAAGCACCACTTAAAGAAAAATAACTCGGTATCTGAAATTCTTCAGCTACAATTTCGTAGTTACCGGGAGGTGTACCAGGATCTGTTCCCGGAACCTGTGTTCGTCCCTGAAGTTCAGCACCTGAATAGCGCATGTTAGGACCAATATTTTTCAGGGTAGCACCAATTGAAAGCTGAGGACTGAACCTATATTGTACACCAAAGTCAATGGCAAAGCCAGTTGCTGATGTATTTTCAATAGTTTCATTTATGAGCTTAAAATTAGTACCGACAGAAATTCTGTCAGTAACAACTTTAGAATAGGTTAATCCCATAGTTAAAAATGACGGGGAATAAGTTCTTCCGTCACCATCCGGGAATTCCGCTGTGGTAATCGGAATATCACCGAAATCCAGGAATTTAAATGTTAACCCTATAGAACCAAAATCGCCAAGCTGGGTGGAAGCTCCAAAGTAAGACACATTTATATCGGCAATGTAATTCATATAATTGAACATTGCCTCTGCACCGCCAGATCTATCTAACCCGGCCGGGTTATAGTAAATAGATTCAATACCGGTAAGATTCGATAAAAATGCGCCGCCAGTTGAGATTCCTCTTGCTCCAACCGGAATTAGCAATTGTTCAGCACCTGTAGTTCCTTTTCTGGCTGGATCGCCAGCATACATGGCCGCTGAAAAGATTGCTATTAAAATTATTGTCACAAATTTTTTCATTTTCTAATACTCCTAAATATTTTCAAATTTTACCGGGCGGGAGTTTTAATCCCGCCCGATAATCATTAATATTTCTGAATCTGTTTTTGAGGCATAATAATAGCAAACTTCAGTACTTTTTCACCAAATTTTGGTGATGACACTATTGCCAGGTACATTCCTGAAGCGACTCTTAAACCGGATTCATTCAGCAAATCCCATCTTA
>DATHSU010000380.1:0-2509 GCA_035463895.1 Ignavibacteriaceae bacterium
AGTTGTAATTCATCAGCAGTACAGCAGACAGAATAACCTGTAAGCCGGTTATCAGCAGTGTTAAACTTCTGATGGTTGTCGGCTGATTCTTCGGCAGAAATAAAACTATAACCATTCCCAGTATAGGAAGGAAGGTTATTAAAGTTAAGATTGGAAAGTTTTCCATTTAATTACCTAAAAATTCTTAAATACAAATAATAAAATCACAATTGAAAAAATTACAAGAACTATATACGTTTGAACTTTTCCGGTTTGAAATCTTCTAAACAAAATTCCGATAAACCCGCTAAGGTAAGCAGTAAAGTTTACTAATCCGTCGACTACATACTTATCAAAATTTCCAGAAAAGGTAGCGATGTGCCTGGTAACAGTAGCAGAACCATCAACTATACCATCAATTATTTTTTTATCGAACCAGGCGGACAACCTGCTTATTCCCAAAGTAAAAGCAACAAAAGTTGACTCATAGAATTCATCGAAGTACCATTTATTTAATGAGAACTCATAAAGCGGTTTGATTTTAGCTGCAATTGAATCCGTATTCAGTTTTTTCCACTGATAGACATAAAATGCAAATAATATTCCGAGTCCGGCAACGAGTAATGAAAGAATCATAGCAGGGTAATGTGCCGAATGCATAGCATCTGAATAAGTTTGAGAATACATAACAGCGTTGGCACCAGTAGTTGAATTAATTCCGCTGTCATTCATAAACTCAAATCGTGATTGTGAAGGTGTATGAAGTTCCGGATTATTAATCCATTTTGAGATCATCCAACCGGAATCTGCATTAACAGGATTTGGAGTGTACCATATAAAAAATGATAAGCCTGCCAGAACTATTAGCGGCATAACCATTGCAAAAGGAGATTCATGAGCATGTTCATATTTATGATGATCTCCCGGTTCACCATGAAAAGTGAGAATAATCAATCTGAACATATAAAAAGCAGTTAACATTGCAACAAGAAAACCAACAATAGGAAATAGCCAGTGTCCGGTTAAAGATGCAAAAGCAACAGAGCTGGCAAGTATTCCATCCTTACTTAAAAATCCTGATGTAAGAGGTATGCCCGAAATTGCCAGTGATGAAATTAGAAATGTAGCATAAGTAAGCGGAAGTTTTTTTCTTAAGCCGCCCATTTTTGTTATATCCTGTTCGTGATGCATTGCATGAATAACTGAACCTGACCCTAAAAACAAACAAGCCTTAAAAAATGCGTGTGTAATTAAATGAAAGAAAGCAAATTTGTATGCACCAACTCCAAGAGCCATAATCATATATCCAAGCTGGGAAACAGTTGAATATGCAAGTACTTTTTTAATATCATTTTGTGTAAGTGCTATTGTTGCAGGAATAAAAGCGGAAAGCATTCCAATCACAGCAATAAATAGCATTGCATCAGCGGTAAGTAATCCGAATATTCTTATAACCAGATAAACACCAGCCGCAACCATTGTGGCAGCGTGTATTAAAGCGCTTACCGGAGTTGGACCTTCCATTGCATCAGGCAGCCAGACGTGAAGAGGGAACTGAGCTGACTTTCCAATTGCTCCGCCAAACAGAAGGATTCCTGTTACGGTTAGCCAGAGATGTGAATCAAAAGGAAGAACACCCTCAGAAAGCTGGGTGAATATTTCACTGAATGAAAAAGTGTTATATGTTAAAAATAATATTAATATTCCTGCAAACATTCCAAGATCGCCAATACGATTTACTATGAAGGCTTTCTTTGCTGCATCGGAAGCAGATTTTTTTTCAAACCAGAATCCGATTAATAAGTATGATGACAAGCCAACCAGTTCCCAGAAAATATACATCATAAGGATATTATGCGTCAGAACTATTCCGTTCATCGAGAAAGTAAAAATTCCAAGATAGGCGAAATACCTGTTATACCTTTCATCTCCTTTCATATATGCAATTGAAAAGAAATGAACCAGCATACTTATTAATGCTACTGTAAAAAGCATTATTACAGTTATGTTGTCTATAAGAAATCCCAGCTTAACTGACACTTCACCGAAAAAAGGAATAATACCGAATCCAAACCATTCGAATTCAGCAACGATATTCTTATCAGGAAAGAATGAGAGCTTACTGAAAAGCAGATAAACAGCAGCTATGAATGAAACTGTAATAATTAAGTTTTCAAAAACGAAAACAGATTTTATCTTTTTGCCGAGCAATAATGTAACAACAAATCCAAGCAGCGGCAGAAACAGAACAGCAATACCAATATTTATTAAAAGGGATTCGTGCATTTAATCTCTCAGCTTATCAACTTCATCAATATTTACAGTTGCCAGATTTTTATAAATATTAAGTACAATAGCCAGTGCTATGGCTGCTTCAGCAGCAGCTAAAACAATTACAAAAAGTGCAATAAGTTGTCCATCCAGTCCAAAGTTTCCGAAACGCGAAAAAGCTATAAAATTTATATTGGCAGCGTTAAGAATTAATTCTATTCCCATAAGCACAAGTACCGCATTTTTACGTGTAACAATG
>DATHSU010000381.1:0-11901 GCA_035463895.1 Ignavibacteriaceae bacterium
TTCTTAACTGTATTACCTAATTGGTTAGGTTTGCAGACTTTCGCAGTAGATATTACAATCGGACAAATTGCAGAAAGTGTGTTTATCTATCTCGGTATTCCGTTTATTGCCGGGATGTTAACAAGATTTATCGCACTTAAATATAAATCCCGTGAATGGTACGAAAAGAAATTTATTCCGAGAATCAGTCCTATTACTTTAATTGCATTGCTGTTTACAATACTTGTTATGTTCTCGCTTAAAGGAGAATATATAGTTCAGCTTCCGTTGGATGTTGTAAGAATTGCAATTCCGTTACTTCTCTACTTTGTGATTATGTTCCTGGTTTCGTTTTATATGGGAAGAAAAGTTGGTGCAGATTACAGCAAGACCGCTACATTATCATTCACCGCAGCGAGCAACAACTTTGAACTGGCAATTGCAGTTGCGATTGCAGTATTTGGAATAAACTCTGGAGAAGCATTTGCCGCTGTAATCGGTCCATTGGTTGAAGTGCCGGTTCTGATAGCACTGGTTAATGTTGCATTGTTTTTCCAAAAGAAATATTTCGGAAAGGTTGAAGAGGGAACTGTTAAAGCTCCTGATGTTTGTCCATAGTTTAATTAAATAATTTATATATCTCATAGGGGAGATTATGTTCGTAAAAATAAAGATAGGTTTTTTATTAGCACTTTTTTACTCCGGGCTTATCAATGCTCAATTAGTTGAATCTCTGGAAAAGGAAGCTGTAGATATTATGCTTTCTTTGTCTACAGGTGATGCTTTGTTACCTGAAGATTTAAGAACCATAAAAGAACTATTAAATTCTGATTTTAATGAATATAAATCTTCTGGTAAACCGGCTGATACTGTTAACAAAGAAAATCTAATAAATCATTTAGCTGAATTTGAATCAGAACTAAATGACATCTCAACCGATTCAGCATTAGTACTCTTTAATCAATGGTATCTTTGTTTAAGTAATACTTTCTACGAATACAACAAAGAAAAATTCTTTTCATCCACGAATAAGAAAATAATTCTTTTCAGCACATCAATGTCTTGTTATTGCACTCTTGAAATGTGTAAAGAGCAGACAATCCAAATATTAAAATTTATAAGATCAAACAATAACAGCTATGACTACTGGATTATTGATTCTTTTGAGCATAATGAATTACAGATTGAGTATTTTACTCTATTCGCTCCATCCGTAATTGTTTTTGATGAAAACAATGAAGTGCTTTACAAAATTGAATACGAAGAAAAGATGCTTGCACAGCTAACAGATTATTTCAACAACAACATATACAAAAAATAATAGGAAATAAATATGGAATGGTTAACAAATCTTGAACAGGCAAAAGAAGAATCAGTAAAAACAAAAAAAATAATTCTTCTTCAATTTGAAATGGAGAACTGCGGAGGCTGCAAAAAACTTTATCAAACAACTTATCCTGACAATAAGGTAAAACAAGAAATTAACGAATGGTTTGTTCTGCTCAAACTAAATATAATTAAAGACAGGGAGGCCAGAAGAAATCTTGGCGCTTACTGGACACCTGCAGTTTATTTCCTCGATCAGAATGGAAATTCATACTATCACTTTAATGGTTATCTGCCGGCAGATGAATTCAGAGCTATGATGCGACTTGGAATCACCGAAACAATTATGCCTCGCGGCAGATATGATGATATAATTAAAATCATTGAAAAAGATCTTGATGAGTTGGCTGGAACATCTTTCTATCCGAAACTTTTAGTTGCCAGAGAAACAGCACGATACATTAAGATAAAAGATAACTCAGAATTGAAAAAAACATTAAAAGAAATTCAAAACAAACAACCCGAATCAACAGAAGCTAAAATGTATTTCTGGGATGAATAAATTAAAAATTTATAGGTGGAAAATGATTTCAGTAAAAGTACTCGGGACAGGATGTAAAAAATGCCTGGCTCTCGAAAACAAAATAAAAGACCTGGTTGCAGCAAATAATATTAATGCAACGGTGGAAAAAGTTTCTGACATAAACGAAATGATGAACTACAATATTATGATGACTCCCGGTTTGGTAGTTAATGAGCAGGTAAAAAGCTTCGGTGTAATTCCCAAAGATGATCAGATTCTAAAATGGCTTAAAGAAAACTGACATATTGTTAAACTTTTTAATTGTTGTATTGTTTAATTGTCTGATTGCTGAATTGCTATTAGTGCTTTATTTATTTTACAACAATTTAACAGTTAAGCAATTAAACAATTAAAGACTTACTCAGAGGAGATAAAATGACTAAAAGATTTATAACTATAATATTATTAACAGTATTTATATGCATTCCCTTAAATGCCCAAACAAAAGAAGTAAAACCCAAAGTAACCTTTATCGAACTCGGCTCGGTCAACTGTATTCCGTGCAAAATGATGCAGCCGGTAATGGAAGCGATTGAGAAAAAGTATGGAGACCAGGTTAAAGTAGTTTTTTATGATGTATGGACACAGGAACAGAAAAAGTATGCACAGCAATACAAAATAAAATTGATCCCGACACAGGTTTTTCTTGATGAGAACGGAAAAGAATTTCATCGTCACGAAGGATTTTACCCGGAAGCAGAAATTGATAAACTTTTACAGGGCAAAGGATTGAAACCGAAGAAGTAAATTCAATTGTTAATTTGTCTAATTGCTTAATTGCTTTTGTATTCAACAATTTAGCAATTAAAAGGAGTTTATGTTAGATAGCATATTCATAACACTATACGAAGCAATGATGGGTGCAGCGTGGATTGCAGTTCTCGCATCACTGGGATGGGGAGTACTGAGTATTATACTTTCGCCATGTCATCTTGCAAGTATTCCTCTAATTGTTGGGTTTATAAGTTCACAAGGAAAAATTTCAGTTGGGAGAACATTTTATATTTCACTTGTTTTTTCTTCAGGAATTTTAATCACGATCGGGTTAATTGGTGTTATCACAGCATCACTCGGACGATTAATGGGTGACCTCGGTTCATTTGGAAATTATTTTGTTGCTGTAATATTTTTTATTGTAGGTTTATATCTTCTTGATATCATAAAGCTTGATTGGAATAATTCAGCTCTGAAGCAAACAAAGAAAAAAGGTCTGCTTGCCGCATTAATACTCGGTTTACTTTTCGGACTTGCACTCGGACCCTGTACATTTGCTTATATGGCTCCGGTGCTTGGAGTAGTTTTTCAAACGGCACAAACAGATTATATCTTTTCGATAATTCTGCTCGCTGCATTTGGAATCGGGCATTGCGGAGTGATAGTTGGTGCTGGAACATTGACCGGCAAAGTTCAGAAATATCTAAACTGGTCAGAAGGTTCAAAAACTATTTTATGGATAAAAAGAATTTGCGGTGTGCTTGTTATACTTGGTGGGGTATATCTTATCTATACCGTTCATTGACTACAATTCTCCAATATCTTCATTCCACAATTCAGGATTGTTTTTAATAAATTTTTCCATAAGCTGATAGCATTCTTTGTTATCCAGGTTGATAATTTCAACTCCACGTGATTTCAGATATTCTTCCGGACCGGTAAATGTTTTATTCTCTCCAATCACCACTTTGGGAATGCTGTAAAGAAGCACCGCACCGCTGCACATATCACAGGGAGATAATGTTGAATAGAGGATCGCACGCCGGTAATCCGCTGGTTTCAATCTTCCGGCATTCTCCATGCAATCCATCTCTGCATGTAAAACCGCACTTCCTTTTTGAACACGTTTGTTATGACCTCTGCCGGCAATTTTACCATCAACAACCAGCACCGATCCGATGGGAATACCACCTTCAGCCATTCCTTTTTTTGCTTCATTAATTGCGGCTTCTAAAAATTTATCCATATTGCTTTGCTTTATTGTTCTAAATAATTTCAAATGCTTTCAATAATCAAATAAAAAATAAATAGTAATTTCTTCAAAACGAAAACATTCTGTTCAAAACGAGTTAACAGATAAAATTTTTCTTAACAAATATCAACACTTTGTATTTATCAATAATCCACCCTGTTTTCTTAAATGATTTATTGAATATTTATATGTAAGTTTATAATAAATCAAATGGAATAATTATGAACTCAGATCAAAAATCTGCTGATAATATTCTTGATTCTCTTGCTGAAGCAGTTTATGTAGTTGATCAAAATTTCAGGATAACACATTTTAATGAAGTGGCTGAAAGTATTACGGGCTTTAAAAAAGAAGACGTCTTAGGTAAATACTGCAGAAGTGTGTTCAGGTCAGATGTATGTTCAGCTTTTTGTCCCATCGCTGCATCCCTTCAAAAAAATAAAATTATTTTTGATTTTGAGTCTCAAATATTGAATTCCGAAAATGTCGTAATTCCAATTCGTCTTAATGCCACTATTCTAAAAAGTAAAGAAGGCGAAACAACCGGTGCTGTTATTTCATTCCGCGATATGTCTGTTTACAAAGAAATTAAAAAGTACCTTTCACCGCAAACTCATTTTTGGGGAATTATCGGAAAAAGTAAATTGATGCAGAATATTTTTGATCTTATAACAGAGATAAGCCATACTGACGCTACAGTTTTAATTGTAGGTGAAACCGGAACCGGCAAGGAGCGTATTGCTGATGCTATTCATTTAACCAGTAAAAGAAAAGATCAGAAATTTGTAAAAGTTAATTGCGCCGTACTTCCGCCGCATTTATTAGCAAGCGAGTTATTTGGACATGCAAGAGGCGCTTTTACTGATGCAGTTAGAGACAGAATTGGCAGATTTGAGTATGCAGATAAAGGCACCATTTTTCTTGATGAGATTGCTGAAATTCCGGTTCAAACTCAATTGCAGTTGTTAAGAATTATTCAGGAGGGAACTTTTGAAAGAGTTGGTGAATCCACCACAAGAAAAGCAGATGTAAGAATAATAGCTGCTACAAATGCAAATCTTAATGAAGCTATTAAAAAAGGAACATTCCGGGAAGATCTGTATTACCGGTTAAATGTTATACCAATAGAGGTTCCGCCTCTCAGGAAAAGACGGGAAGACATTATCCACCTTGCAGGTTATTTTCTTAAGAAATATTCAATGATGTACAATAAAGAAATTAATGATTTTGATAGTAAATCTCTTGAAACCTTTTATAATTATGATTGGCCCGGAAATGTAAGAGAACTTGAAAATACAATCGAGTATGCCGTTATAAGGTCAAACTCCGGTTATGAAGTATGTGCCTGTAATTTACCTGCAAACCTGAAAATAAATCTAAATTGTCCTAAACCAGATCCCTCTGATTCATTACACACTCACTCTGAAATATTAAGATTACTTGAGTTTCATCACTGGAACAGAAGCAAAGTAGCTAAAGTTCTTGGAATAGATCGCTCAACGCTTTGGAGAAAACTAAAAGCTATGGGGCTTAGTGAATAGAAATCAGAACTTAATATCCACAACTTTCAAAAAAAGGCAACATCATCTTTCAACACATTGTTGCAATACAACATTTTGTTGTAAAACAGCATAAAGTATTTTCATATAATAAGTTACATCAGAAATGCTGTTGCTTCTGCAACACTTGAATTAACTAAATATTTATATTTCTGAAAAATTGAAGTGGCAAAACAATTGCTCACAATAACATATGAGTGAGATGTTGGCTAATCATTATTTTTTATCCAGAAATTATCAATCGGCTCTATGTGAGTACGAAAATGTGCTTCATAAAAACTCTGATAATCTGCTTGTAAAAAAAAGACTGATTATTTGTTATATCCAGAATGGATTACTCAGCAATGCTCTTAATCTTTTTATTGACCTCCTAAGAAGAGATTCAAATATTTTTGTTAAGTCTAATGGATATCGGGATTTCTGTCCGTGTCCTGACTTAATTTTTAAATGTGAAAACAAACAAACCTCCGGTATAGATAACTACGAAGTAAACCTGTCGTTAGGTATTCTATGGTATTATTTGGACGTCAACAATTCATTAGAATACTTGATCAAAGCTGAAAGACTAAATCCTAATCAGAAAAAACTAAACCAGGTTATCAGGATAATTTCAGATACGATTTTTTCACTGGAAACAAATCAAAAAATCAAAAAAAGGAGTTAGTATGAATAAAAATTTATCGCGTAAAGAATTTCTTACTAATGCTTCAAAAGCTGCGGTAGGAGTAACTGCAGTTGCAGGGTTATCGAGTTTATTAACTACTGCCACTGCAAGTGCGGGAACAAAGATCACACCCTGGCCCTGGCCATATCAGCCTGTTGACCTTGAATCCATAAGAATTCGTGCACATCACTTGAAATTAAATGGATATGAATGCTGTTCAGGATGCTTTGGAGCTTTTGTTGAAGCACAAACTCAACTAATGGGTGATCCCTGGACGAATATGCCTTATGAGGTTATGCTTTATGGAAGAGGTGGCGGATCAGCTTGGGGTTCTTTATGCGGAGCCGTAAATGCTGCAGCTGCCGTCATTAGTCTTGTTGTAAATAAAGAAAACTCAGGCCCATTGATCTGGGAGGTTTATGGATGGGCAGCTTCAACACTTTTTCCAACTGCAGAAGCAAACCAATTTGCGCTTGATAACAGGTACACAGCAGGTACCTTTAACGGTATAAGCCTGCCTCAATCTATTGCTGGCAGTGTACTTTGTCATGCATCCCTAACCAACTGGTGTATTGAGGCTAATAAAAAATTTAATTCTGCTGACAGAAAAGAAAGATGTGCAAGAATTACAGGCGATCTAGCTGTTAAAACAGGTGAAGTTCTAAACACATATATTGCCGGAACATTTACTCCGCAGTATGTCACACCAGCATATGCTCAGCAATGTTTAGTCTGTCATGGCGCTAATGTACTTGAAAATACCAGAATTCAGGAAAGTTGTGAACCTTGCCATGGTGACCCCCATGCTCCTTCGAACATTGTTTCTGAACCCGGAGGTGCACCGGATAAGTTTAATATAACTCAAAATTATCCTAATCCTTTTAATCCGAATACAAAGATTCAGTTTGCTTTACCAAATGAAGGTAAAGTCGCATTGAGTGTATATGATATAACAGGTCAGGAAATTAAAAAACTGGTTGATCACGATTTTATGAAGGCAGGTAAATATACAGCCGAGTGGGATGGAACCGATAATTTTGGAAACAAAGTTACCAGCGGAATTTACTTTGCAAGGATGTCTGTTGGACAAATGCAAAAGACAATTAAAATGAATATGGTTAAGTAAATTGCTCACATAAAGGTAAATTTATAATTAGTGCTGCTATACAAAAAGATGGCAGCACTTTTTTTTATTCCTGTCTTAAAATCTTTCATTTTCTGTCTTCTAACTATAATTAGTTGATTATTTTCCAAATACTCCGGTAAAGGCGATAACTATGTAACACAAAGACTAAAGTATGAAGATGAAAGAGTTTATATTAACAGCAATCAGGATTAATATAAAAGGATTGTTGCATTATTAAATCTATAGCCTTACTCGCCTATCACCAATAATTCGCCCTTATCAACATTTTAGTTTTAGTTGTTTTATTAATAACGATTAAACTTGATATTCATTTAAGTTTTTCTCTTATTTACAATGTATTTACCTGCGGTTTTATTATGAATATCAAAACGGATAAGCTGCTCTCGGTTTTTCTCTGGTTAGTTGCAATTCATTCATTCCTTGTTGGAATTGGACTTATCGTTTTACCTTCTTCTTATTTTGAGTTACTAGGTTTTACAAAAACATTTGACAGATTCTTCCCGACTCAGGGAGGAGTATTTCATATTGCTATGTCGGTTGGTTATGCAATAGCTGCTTATGATAAAATAAAATTCAGACAGATTATATTATTTTCTATTATTGTCAAATTCATTGCAACTGTTTTCCTTATAACTTACTTTTTGTTTATAACCTCACAGTGGTTAGTCATCTTATCCGGTATTTCAGATTTGCTAATGGGAGTTAGTATACTTTATTTATACCGTGTATTAGTTAAAGAAAATTATTTTGAACAAAAAATATTATGAAAAATTTACCCGGACTGGTTGTTACCGGTGCCAGCGGATTTATCGGCAGTTATATACTTGATTATTTCAAAGAAGATTTTAGAATATTTGCAATTGCCCGCCGTTCCAGGAAGGAAGCTAATATTCCCTATCATCCAAATTTACACTGGCTTCAGTGTGATATTTCAAATCTGATAACCTTAAATGAAGCTGCTGAGTACATAAAAAAAAATGGTGGCAGTGATTTTATAATTCATCTTGCCGCTTTTTACGATTTTACATATGAAGATAATCCCGCTTATAAAACTGTAAATGTTGATGGTACAAAAAACATGCTGGAGTTTGCCGCTAAAGTAAATGTCCGTCGATTCATATTTGCCAGCTCTCTGGCAGCGTGTGAATTTCCATCAATCAATGAAGTAATAACCGAAAAAACTTCACCTGATGCAAACTATCAGTATGCAATTAGTAAAAAAATCGGTGAAGAACTTGTTAAAGAATATTCAAAAAAGTTTTCTTGTTCCATTATCCGATTTGCAGCTGTTTATAGTGATTGGTGTGAGTTTGCACCATTGTATAAATTCTTATCAACATGGTTATCGAAAAAAATTGAATCGAGAATAATAGGAGGTAAAGGCGAATCTGCTATACCATATATTCATATAAGAGACATATGTCAGATGCTTCAAATAATAATTTCTAAAACATCTGAGTTGCCGGATTACGATATTTATCATGCTAGTCCCAATGGTTCGACATCTCATAAGGAATTATTTGAAATATCAACACGGTATTATTATGGAGAGGTTATAAACCCTGTTCACTTGCCAAAGCTGATGGCATATCCGGCACTTATTGCCAGGCGTTTATTAAAAGTATTTAAATTAACCTGCGATGAACCATTTGAACAGTTCTGGATGATAAGATATATAGATAAAAAATTGGATGTAGATTCTTCATATACAAAATCTGTTTTGGATTGGAACACGACACCCAGATATAATATCAGCAGACGTTTGTTATTCCTTCTTGAAAAAATGAAAAGCCATCCTGACGAATGGCGGGTAAAAAATGAAGCTGCTCTTAAGAGAATTGCGCGAAGAGCGAATTTGATGATCTATGAAAAGATGATAGAACAAAAAGAAGTGATTCTTACCAGAATAGAGGAAATAATTCTAGGAGAAAACCCTGAAGGAATTTTTACCCGTTACAAAGATATGCCGTTAAATGATTTTCAGTGTTATATGAGTGCTTTATATCATTTGTTACTTGCAACAATACGAAGCAGCGACAGAAGTCTATTATTAAAGTACATAGATGATATAGCTATACGAAGATTTGCAGAAGGATTTGAACCCCAAATTCTTTGCGCAACTTTAAGAACATTCAGTGACTTTATTATTAATCATCTGAGTTCTTATAAGGAACTTAGCAAGATTAAACAGGAACTATATGACAACATTGGATTATCATTACAGATCGCGCAGGATGAAGTTGAAGATCTTTATGATGGCCTGGTAAAGAAAATGCCTATTGAAATGATATCAAAGTCATCTTTATTACCAGATTGTAAAGAACTTCAAAGAATGATTCACCAACTAAGTGCCTTTTATCAGGTTGCTCCTGAGGATTTTAATCTTACCAGCGCTGAATTGCAGAATACCCTGAAATAAATAGTCCTTTTAGTGGACTAATTAGATAAAAGTTCTCATACGTTTTTACTATATTTAACTCCATTATGTACAAAAATAAAAACTATTAGCCATTTCTTAGCATCTTCTTTCCAGGCTCGGTTGAAAACCCTGCCCCCTGTAATTTTTCCCATAATTAATATCAATAACAATTTAAATAAAATAATGAGTTTAATTAAAGAAATACAAAAACGTAAAACATTTGCAATTATAAGTCACCCTGATGCAGGCAAAACAACACTTACAGAAAAACTGCTTTTATTCAGCGGCGTTATTCAGATTGCCGGTGCAGTTAAATCAAATAAGATTAGAAAAACTGCGACCTCAGATTTTCAGGAAATTGAAAAACAGAGAGGGATATCAGTTTCAACATCTGTATTAAGTTTTCATTATGGCGGAATGAATATAAATCTTCTCGATACTACCGGGCATAAAGATTTTGCTGAAGATACTTACCGAACCTTAACCGCAGTTGACAGTGTTATTCTGGTTATCGATTGCGTTAAAGGTGTTGAAGAGCAGACCGAAAAACTGATGAATGTTTGCAGAATGCGTAACACTCCTGTTATAGTTTTCATTAACAAGCTTGATAGGGAAGGGAGAAATCCTATTGAACTGCTTGATGAAATAGAAAGCAAGTTAAGTATAAAAGTTCGACCATTGAGTTATCCGTTAGGAATAGGTATAAGTTTCCGTGGTGTTTACAATATTTATAAAAATACATTTTCATATTTCAGTCCGAACAAACAGCGTATTGAAGAAGATGTTGAGGTTTTTGACGGGATTGATGATCCCAGGTTATATGAAAAGTTTGGCGATGATGTTCTATCATTAAAAGATGATCTTGAACTTATCCACGGAGCTTATGATCATTTTGAGGTTGGTGATTATCTTAACGGCACCACAGCGCCTGTTTTTTTCGGTAGTGCGTTAAATAATTTCGGTGTTAGAGAACTACTGGATACATTTATTAAAATTGCCCCGTTTCCGCAGCCGAGAGAAACGACTAATGGCGTTATTAAACCTGAATCAGAGGAGTTTTCAGGATTTATATTTAAAATTCATGCAAACCTTGATCCAAAGCATCGTAATAGAATTGCGTTCTTAAGAGTATGTTCTGGTAAATTTGAACGCAATAAATTTTTTCACCACGTAAGACTAAAACGCGATATTAAATTTCCAAATCCCGCATCATTTATGGCACAGGATAAAACCACCATTGATGAAGCCTTCCCCGGTGATGTAATCGGGCTTTATGATACCGGTAATTTTAAGATTGGTGATACTATTACCGAAGGAAGCCAGTTTATGTATAAGGGAATTCCAACTTTCTCACCTGAAATATTTAAGGAACTTCAGCTTATTGATCCATTCAAATCAAAACAGCTTGATAAAGGGATCAGACAATTAACTGATGAAGGATTAGCCCAGGTATTCATTCAGAATAACGGCAACAGAAAAGTTGTTGGTACTGTTGGTGATCTTCAGTTTGATGTACTTGAATACAGGTTACTTAATGAGTACGGTGCATCCTGCAGATTCAGACCATTAAATTATTACAAAGCCTGCTGGGTTATTTTTGAAAAGAAAGAAGATATAAGTGAATTGCAAAGACTTCAATCTCATAATTTATTCCTGGATAAGCATAGTAATTTAGTATTTATGGCTGAATCAGCTTATTCATTAAACTCGGCTAAAGAAAAAAATTCCAAAGCTAAGTTTCTTTTCAGTATTGAACATAATACACAGACGCAGGAACTTGATCAAACTTTTTAGCAGGTTAGTAAAATCTTCACGACCAGACCGTTTCTTTATAATTATCATTTGTTAATAAACGACAAGTTTATTTCATTTGACAATCATTTTCTTCACAACTATGTTTCGTTAGCACTTTATTGATTTTCTGTTCTTAATAACTCAGTAGTTATTATTTGGTATCTACACTATTTCGATGATTATGAACTTTTTCGTTCTGTTATCATTAGAGGGCTGTGTTCCCGATACTGCTGATCAGACTTTTAATGAAATTAATATTAATTGTCTATTGCATCTTCTACAGAAGAATAGAAAAAAGGATAATACTGATTTAAACTTCTCTTACCTGCTGACTTTCCAGAAATTAATCCTTAAAAGATATTTAGGTTCCTTCGGGAAATTGCTCTTTAACAATAAATGGCAATCGTTCCTTGTTTGTGATTATTAATTGATAACAATTATCAATTTGGGTATAATATAATACT
>DATHSU010000382.1:0-2008 GCA_035463895.1 Ignavibacteriaceae bacterium
AGGCAAAGAAATAAAGAAGCAGAATTAAGTGTGCTTTGGTTCGTTTTCCGTTACAAACAAAAAAACCTTACGTGTTAATACCGTAAGGTTTTTTGTTAGCGGGGCCGACGAGACTCGAACTCGCGACCTCCTGCGTGACAGGCAGGCGTTCTAACCAACTGAACTACGACCCCGTATGTCTAAAACCTTCTTAAAAAAGGCTTTCAAATATATATTTTGCCATTCCGAAATGCAACAAACATCTCCCACTTTCCTTAAATTCCAAAGGAAATTCCTACTGATTTAGCTGCGAAAACTGCCTGTGTATCCGGCTGAACTAACTTCTGCTTTGAAATTGCATCAACAATTCTTACAGGTTTGATATCACTGCCTTTCAATGCTACCATATAACCGAATTTTTTTCTTGAAACGAGATCAATGGCATAAGCACCAAATTTTGTTGAAAGTATTCTGTCAAAAGGTGTTGGACTGCCTCCTCTTTGTAAATGTCCGAGCACTGTAACACGTGTCTCCCTGCCGGTATTTAATTCAATATTTCTTGCAACAACTTCTCCAATTCCGCCAAGTCTGACCGGATCAGTACGTTTAATATCCTGTGCTTTCGTAGTCATTTCTTCTCCCATAGCTCTTGCTCCTTCAGATACGGCAACGAGACTGAATTTTTTACCCATCAATTCACGCTGTTTTATCTTATCGTAAACTTTATTCCACGAAAAAGGAAATTCAGGAAGTAAAATTATATCAGCTCCACCTGACAATCCACCGTTAAGTGCAATCCAGCCGGCATATCTGCCCATAACCTCACAAACTATTACTCTATGATGAGATGATGCTGTCGTATGCAATCTGTCTAAAGCCATCGATACCACGTATACTGCTGAATCGTGTCCAAAGGTTAAATCAGTTGCGTCCAGATCGTTATCAATGGTTTTGGGTACACCAATAACATTTAATCCAAGCTGACTTAACTTATTACAAATATGCATTGTGCCGTCACCGCCAATAGCGATAAGTGCATCCAGATTCCAGGCTTCATAATTTTTCACAGCCTGCTCCGATTTATCCATTATTTCAATTTTGCCATTATTCTGAACAGGCCAGTGGAAAGGGTCGCCTTTATTTGAAGAACCTAAAATTGTTCCGCCTCTGGCAAGTATACCGGATACATCTTCATTTCTGAGTTCTTTTGCTTTTCCGTCAACCAATCCTTCAAAACCATCTACTATCCCGAATACAGTCATTCCCATATCCTGTGCTGGTTTTGTAACCCCTCTAATTACTGCATTTAATCCGGGACAATCACCACCACCAGTCAGTACTCCTATTCGTCTTATCTTCTTTTTCGAACTCATTAAAACAAACACTATCCTTTCTTGCTGCTTATATAATTAACATAATTCTTGAAATGTAATTTAACTAATTTCGCTAACAATTGTGTTCCGTGGATTTCTGAAATCCTGTTCATTGTGATATTTGCAACATCACCGGCACCTTTCGGTATGGTAATTTTAAGCTCTTTCGAAGACACTTTAAACCAATAAAGCATTTTTTCTCTTGCTAATATTGATGCGGCTGCAACTGCAGTAAATCTCTCGGCTTTATGTTCCTGATGTAAATTAATATCAATCTTCTTTTTAGCAAGTTCTGAAATTATTAAACCTTCATTTCCAAATTTATCACTTACTGCCGTTTGGACTTTATTAGCGGTTACAATATTTTCAATAGCTTTGGAATGACCCCAAGCAAGCAGCTTATTTAAATTTTTAAACGATGAGTAAAGCTGATTATACTTTTCCGGGTTAATTGTGATGACATTTCTTTGCACTGCAGGAATTACTTCTCTTATTTTTTTTGATATATTGATTATCTGCTCATCTGATAACAGCTTACTGTCCTTTACGCCAATTTTTCGAAGCAGTTCTTTTGTTCGACCGTTCACATAAACACCCGAAACTACCAAAGGTCCAAATAAGTCGCCTTTACCAGATTCATCTGTTCCTACATATTC
>DATHSU010000383.1:0-4422 GCA_035463895.1 Ignavibacteriaceae bacterium
AGGCAAAGAAATAAAGAAGCAGAATTAAGTGTGCTTTGGTTCGTTTTCCGTTACAAACAAAAAAACCTTACGTGTTAATACCGTAAGGTTTTTTGTTAGCGGGGCCGACGAGACTCGAACTCGCGACCTCCTGCGTGACAGAACTGTTATCACCTGCGTTTTTTAACCAATTTTCAATAATTTTAACCCTTTTTCTGACTTTCTGCCCAACAAGCTGCCCAAATTTGTTTGCTCTGAAATCTGTTTTCCCATTCTCTGCAGCTCTGCTGCGGTGTAATGATTCAACGTTGTCTTTATATTCTTATGGCGAGCCAGTGTCATTACATCATAAACCGACATACCCGAATTGATCAGCTTGGATATAAAAGTTTTTCTCAACGTATGAAATGAATAATTTTGCAAACCTTCCTTCTTTAAATATCTATCGAAGAACTTTAACGAGTGCCGGGATTTATAATGAAATAAATTTCCTTCCCTGCTTTTCCATTCGGCCATAATAAATTCCTTCAGCTCCGGATACAGTGGAAGATAATCTATCCTATCCGTTTTTTCATTCTTTACTCTTAATAAATTATCTCTAAAATCTATATCATCAAAACTCAAAGCAAGGCATTCCGAGATTCGAAGACCAGTCATCAACAACATCGCTATAACCCTGTAATGTTCCCTACTTGTCTCTTTAAGATATTCCTTGTCGGTTGTCTTTAATTTTTCGAGTACAGTTTCAATTTCCTTATCACTCATCACTACAATCTTTTTTGGTTTCATATTAAGCCGGGGAATCGGATTCTTATCACAGTATCCCAGCTCAACAAAATAACCAAAGACAACTCTCAGCTTTATAAAATAACTGGCTATAGTGTTGCCCGATATTTTCTTGCCTTTTTCTTTATCACCGATCAGCTCTTCCTGGGCACAGAGCAATATTTGTTCGATTTTCTCTTTAGTGAATTCCTTAATCCTTATATTTCCGGAATACTTGATCAGCTTTTCAAACGCATTTTTATAGTGCTCGATTGTTGATTGCTTTAAATTTCTTTTTGTTTGAAGAAATTCCTCAAAACCCCTCTGAAATAGTTTATTATTGCTCTCTAATCTTTTAATCTGCTCCTTACTTATTCCTGTTGCTAGCTTATATTCAATTTCCTTTTTTCGTATCTCAGCAGTCTTTCTATTTTCCCTGGTGTCATCTAATCCCAAATACTCTCTCTGTCTTTTTCCATTTACCCTGTAATCAATAAACAGTTTGCCTTTATCAACACGTATAGTTGCCATAATTCCTCCGGTATTTCAAATAATTGTCTTTTTATTTTTTTCTGTTCAACAACTTGTCGTACCTTTCAATAATTTTATTCTGATCCTCAATCACTTTGTCTTTATCCCTTATTATTTTTTCAAGCTCCCATAATCTCCCCTCAATTTCCCTGATCTTTGCCTGCAGGTACAATTTGGACTGTTCCATGGCTTTATATGTATCATCCAGCTTAAGCCCCGCTTTCTTTAATTTAGCCATAAACACCGGCGATTGAACTTTCAATGCTGTGGATAACTGGCTTTCACTGATTTTCATTTTTTTTGCTAGATTTACCTGGTTGCCAAACTGACTGGCAACGGCCTCTTTCAATAAGGCTGCTTCAATTTTTTCCGGCATATGCTCCACCTGTATTTTATTTGTGATATAAGATTTAATAATTCTGCTTTATTAATATTATAGAAAGAATATTAAAATAAATATAAAGCTTCATCTATAATTTATGAACATTTTATCTTTTGTTCAAGAGAAAAAGAAAATAAAAAACCCTCACCGCTGTGGATGCGGGTTTTAAAGAATGATGATCAGGGATGTTATTTCAATAGCAGCATTTTTTTAGTCTGGACATAATCCCCTGCCGTTATCCTGTACATATACACACCGCTTGGGAGATCCGCAGCGTTGAAATCTACTTCATAAAAACCTGCCGGTTTTTCTTCGTTGACTAAGGTTGTTATCAATTGACCAAGTATATTATAAACTTTCAGTTCAACCATTGCAGCGCTTGGAAGTCCGTATGAAATTTTTGTAACAGGATTGAAGGGATTCGGGTAGTTTTGTTCTAAAGAAAACGCAAGCGGAGTTAAGCTAACAAATATTTCAATATTACTTGAAAAAGCAGATGCGCCTGAAAAATCTATTTGCTTTAATCTATATTGATAATTTCCGGAAGAAACATTAGCATCAGTAAATGAGTAAGATTTAGGTTCTGTTGTTGTTCCACTACCAGCTACATATCCAATATTTTTCCATTTAGTATTATCATCCATTCGTTCAACCTCGAATCCCTGGTTGTTTGTTTCTGTTGCTGTTATCCACTTTAACATTACCTTATTATCAAGTATCTCTGCGCTAAAAGAAACTAATTCTACCGGCAAAGGATACTCTAAATTTTCATCGGCACCCATATAAGGGTAAAACATATTTCGCGGTTCGTTATCTATATCCACTGGTACAAATGATGACGGCTGACCAATGAGGTCGATATCACCTAAAGATGTTCCTGTTAAATGTAAATCTGTTTGAGATATAAACTCAACATTTTTTGATATTGAAAATGTATCCTTTTGAGTGAGCGATTTCCAGAAGGATAAATCAGATACATCCTGATCAATCCATCTTCCAAGTATAGCCCCATTCCCTGAAGAAAAGTAGTTGTTATAATCAATCTGATACAATCCCCGTTGATCTTCTATCGCAACTGCATAGTGTCTGCCTGATCCTTGTACCCTGTTTCTTTTGTTAATCATTAGATTGTTTTTCAGTCTTAAACTTAATCCCGCATAAGATTGTGCAGCCCTCCTTCTAAAACAATAACTATCCTGATCGTTGATTGAATTACCATACACATAAATTGTATTATTGAATATATGATCATTACTTGCATAACTTCCATTGTAATCAATGCCCATCACTGTTGAATATTCATTGCCGGAGAGACTTATAAAATTATTTATTATTGTGTGATATGCGCTGAATGGAATCTCTATTCCAATTATACTATTATTGACTGTAAGACTGCTCGAAAGTGAATGAATTCTATTTCGTAATATAGAAGTACTCCATACAGGGTGCTCTAATAGAATAGCTGCAACTTTGTTTTTGGGACTTGGCTCAGTAAGATAGATTTCGTTGTTTTCTATCAATGTTCGATATCCGGTTTCCATCCTGATAGCATAATCAGTAAAGTCGGTGATTGAACAGTCAATTATCTTCCAATAATCCGTTCCGCCGTAAAGCACACCTCCGGAGAAAAATGCATTAGCAGGTCTTCCTGTATTGCTTTTTCCAATATAACAATCAATAAACGATACGCTATCACTAGTAAGCCCGTATCCGGAATAAGAGTATTGTATAACTCCAGCCATATCGGATGAATTACGTCCTAATACATTGCAATTTATTATTTCAATATTCTTAGCAGCGCCGGTAAATTGTATTGTTGATCCATTCGGATTTTCATTTATTATTGTCAATTCCCGTTGATCACCCAATCCGCCGGGTCTGCCGTCAATCATAATGCTTCTGGAGCTATTAAATATCAATATCGAACTGCTATTCCCTTCAATCTGAATATTTGCAGCATCCGATGCCGGTCTGATAATCATCTTCCTGTCATCCGAATTACCACTAATAAAAGGAAAAATTAAAGGAAAGATTTCCAGATTTGAATTATAATCATTCAGTAGTTCTATCGTTATGGGTCCATTAATAAATGTTTCTGTCAGACTGTCAATTATCGAAGTCAATGTTAAGAAATCACCTGTTGCTCCAATTGTGTAGATACCTGCCAATCCCTCACCGGGAACAATCGTTCTGTTTCCAGGCGGTGCTGTAACATCAGGTGCGCCTGGCCATGTAAGATCAAAATAAACTTCAAAACATTCTGCATCCAGTACATTCCCCAATTCGGCAGTATCAGCAACATCATATGTTAACCAGAAATAATTAGTTGAATAGTCTTGAATTACACCTCCGCCATTTATACTGAAATTTCCATTCGGACTTGCAACCGTATTACCCCTTTGATAATTTGACGAAAAATAGGGGCTGTGTCCAGTTGAAAAAAGTTTTGCATTAACAATATCATTATTGTTTGTTGTTCCATTTGTACTAAAAGAAATTGCTGTTATCGAGGGTGTAGTAAGTACTCCCATTCTTGAAGTCACCAGTATTGCTATAATTGGCTGGTTAGTCGAACCCCTTATAACATCGTCAGTAACCTGCTTGGTTCTTATATGAAATGTTTTACCGATTGGTATAAAGTAAAATTGTTTGTGTTCTTCCAATCCATAAAATGAACTAATAGAATTATTTGCTACCAGAGTATCGATAGTAACATGATTGCTCATCGTAAGGCTCAAAAAGTGCCCGCTTCCGGCTATATGATC
>DATHSU010000384.1:0-2587 GCA_035463895.1 Ignavibacteriaceae bacterium
AGTGTAAAAATAGATTCACTACAATTAAATGGTAGTCTTTCAATATAAAATTCGTATTTGAGGAAAAGTACAACTGGTGTCTTTGGTTATTTTGATACTACAGGATTTACATCAATAGTACCCGACTCATTACGCAATCTGCTTACAATCAGCACCGAGTACCGGTTGCTGTACTTTCCTCTATCAATTAACCAAACCTGGCCTGTATACAACGTATCAATTGATCTTGGTGTCTCCCGTATTGATGTTGTAAAAATTTCCGCAGATGTAATTGAGAAAGATTCAATTACAATTGCTTTTAGAGATACATCAATAACAAAAGAAGTATTTAAAATTCAGTATGACATGACGATTATAACCGGATTAGATCTCACAACCGAAACATACAAAGCGTTTGCATGGATAGCTGAAGACATTGGCTTTTATAAGTGGGAAGGAGATGCAGAGCTGCTGAGTTTCTTTGCGGGCAATACGGCTTATCCGGCGGAGACTGTGGTGGTTGAACAGTTGTCAGGGTTTAATATTCCGTAGTTATTTTGTAGCAATAATTACCTGAACGATTCCAAACGTAATACTGTGGTTTTCAATCTTTCTGAATCCTGAATTTGTCAGCAGCTTAACCAGATCAACTTTCTCATCAAACTCTTCTACTGATTCCGGTAGGTAGGTATAGGCTTCTTTATCACCGGAAATTAATCCGCCTAGTTTCGGCAATATCTTTTCAAAGTAAAACTTATATATAGCTTTAAAGAATCTGTTTTCCGGCATACGGAACTCAATTACTGTTGCCTTGCCATTTTTCTTTAACACTCTGAAAAAAGAATCAAATCCCTTCTGAATATCATAAAAGTTTCGTACACCGAATGCGACGGAGATATTAGTAACTGTTTCATTCTTGAATGGAATATACTCTGCAACCATCTGTACATTTCTGCCGACTATCCAATTACTTTTTTTATTGAACAACTTCAACATATTGTGCGAAAAATCGGCACCGTAAATTTTGGTCGCACCCATTTTATTAGCACGTATTGCAACATCACCAGTTCCGCAGGCAACATCCAGCAGAATTGATTCTGAATTAATTCCGGATAGTTTTAATGCCTTTTTTCTCCAGTAATGATCTATTCCAAAGCTCAGAAAATGATTCAGAAAATCATACCTGAACGCAATCGAGTCAAAAATCCTTTTTACCTGTTTTTTCTTATCGCTCATAAAATATTACAAAGTCAATGCTTATCAAATGAAAATTGTTCCTTGCCGACCTTTCCTCTCCACCAGTTAAAAATATGTTTACCTGACCAGATGGAGAATATCATAAAAGCAGCACCGCCGATTAAATCAATTACATAATGATACCATAAGTAAACGGTAGAAAAGATCAGCAGTGACCCAATCGGAATAAAGAAATATCTGCTCCTGCTTTTAAGTTTAACAGATAAATACATTACAACCAGTGTTATCATGGTATGTCCGCTTGGAAATACATCCCTTTGAACAACATCTGCGGGATTTAGAGTTCCTGAGGGAATTCCTTCACCCGTATTAACAACTTCCCGTAAAAAATTTGTTAACCATAATCCCGGTAGAGCATCATTTAATGTAGCAAAATCGTGAAGATAAAATCTTGGTCCGATTCCCGGCAGAAGAAAGTAACCGAGGTATGAAAGATAGAATCCGTAAATAACTGAGAATAAAGCATAATCAACTGCAACATATCGTTTATCTTTCAGCAGCGTTAAACAGAGAATGATCGGCAGTAAATAAAAAATTCCATAAACTATCTGTAATATCTCGGTAAGCACAGGATTAGCAATTTGATAAAGTACGTGAGTCGGGTCGTAACCAAAAAACATCCATCTGTCAATCTGAATGAACAGTTCGTCATAATCATACGGGCGGATCGGCTTTATCATAAAGTGAAGCTGTCTGAAAGTAAGGAGTATTACGGGTGCAATGTACCAGTAGTGCAATATTACCCAGAATTTATTATCGCTTTTCGATTCCATATATGCAAGCATAAAAGTGAAGGCAATAATAAAAATGTTTACTGCTATCCAGTATAAAGGTTCTTCAATCCTTTCATAAAAAATTATATGCAGTAAGGAAAGAAAGATATAGAATGCTATCAGTACAACATCGAAAGCTTTTAGATTTTTTATAAACGATTTAATTCTATCCATTAAAAATTGTTTAATAATTATTATTGCTGGCAGACCCGTTACTTTTTTCTAAAACGAATGTAGTTAATAATAGAAATTCATCCAGACTGAGTTGTTCAGCTCTTTTAGAAAGGTCAATGCCGGATTCTGAAAAATTTATTTCGGCAAATATACTATTACTTAAAGAATTTCTAAGCATTTTTCTTCTGTTTCCGAAAGCGGCTTTAACTACTTGGATAAAGGTTTTCTGAAAGGATTGGTTTTGTTCCTTAACTTTAAATACTAAATGAACAACAGCCGATTTTACTTTCGGCTTTGGATAGAATACATTTGCAGAGACTTTAAAGGCCAGTTTTACATCTGCAAAATAAGACAGAACCACTGCTAAAATTCCATAATCCTTCGTCTCTTTCTTTGCAGTCATT
>DATHSU010000385.1:0-3564 GCA_035463895.1 Ignavibacteriaceae bacterium
CCTTTAATTGATTTTGCTTTCATAAATACCTTTCTTAAAACTATTTTTCTTTTAACACCACCACACAGCAAGTGTTGTTATGAAACTCGTGCTTTCCTCTTTTCGATTTTCCATATTCTCCATAGCTGAAAAAACCTATAAAAGGTGCGTTCCACATTTTTGTTACACGCTCAATTTCTTCGCTTGTCATAACTCCAAGCGATAAATACCTGCTGATACAAGAAAACATTATTACTGCATTTGCATCCTGTGCCTGCTCATCTTTCAATTCTTTACATTCGGATTCCACCGTATCAATCACATCAAAATCGGGAGGTAAAGAAAAACGGACTTTGGCTCCCTGCGGCACATTGCCGGCGCAGATCAGTGAACGATCTTCAACATTGCCCATTTGGGCGGTTCTCATCACCGCCGGAGCGCCTTCTCTTTCCAGCTGCAAGGGATAATATGCACCAAGATTAAAAACAGTATTGTTAAACTGTTCTTCCAGGTTGAGTCCCAGGTATTTCATGACCAAATCCAGTGCGGGCTTGTCATCTATGGTGTAAACGACATTACCCTTACTTTTGGTGATGGTTTTGGTGATGCCGATCGGTTTCCAACCGCAGGTAGCAACCCCTGATATAGCTATCTTATCTTCGTCAATAATCAGAGCCACCAGACCTGCGATGCTGCTTTTGCCAAGAGTGAATGCTTTTGGTCCGGACAAGGTAAGATCATCACCGGCCATACCGCCAAAAATTGTGGCTCCTTCTCCAAATCCATCTTCAATACCTTTTATTATTTCCTCGCCGTCAATTTCATTACTCCAACCGGATGCAAGTATAAATGCCGGGTTCGCAAATAATTTTTTCCCCTCCTCACCGATTTGTTTTGCAATTTCAAAAGCAGAACTATCTCCGGCTTCCAGGAACATTAATTTGAAATAAGCAGGATCCATATCAAGCAGCATGATCGCAATACTTCCTACTTCTATTTCACTGCTGATAAATTCACCGGAAGTAGTAGCACCGAATATTTGAATTCCTTCACTATCTAATATTTTGCAAACGGCATCAAGATCCTGCTTGAATGATAAAAATACAATTGCCAAAGTAGGTTTAAAACCATCTGATATACTTTCAGCTAAAGTTGATTTAATTTCGTTCGGAGATTTTCCTTTAATTGATTTTGCTTTCATAATTATCCAGAAATATTTTTTGTTTTTTACTTTAATATGTAAACCGATGAGACTGATTAAGAGTAATTCAACTCATTTTCAGCAGATTTAAAAAAGTAAGATGTCATCTTAAACGAGAAAAGATGACATCTTTATTCAATAAGAATTTATTTTGCCGGAGGTTCAGGATACTGGTTGCGAACAGTATAAATATTGTCCTTATGTGCCTGGAAATATTTTACTGTTTCTGCCCACGCTCCCGGATGCCTTTTGCCAATTCTGCTTACATATTCATCCCAGAATTTTTCAAATGAGGTCATATCTTTAATCGTATACCAGATATTAGAATTCCATTCATCTCCCCAGGCATGACCGAAAAAGCCAAAACTATAAATGAATCCCTCATCTACAAGTTCTTTTAAGATTGGAACAAAAACAGAATCAGTAATTTTATTTACCTTAGCGACATCACCCATTGATACCATATTAAAGCTTACAATTAACAACGGCTGCTCGTTGTTTTGTGCGAAATTACTTTCGCTGAGAAAAAGAAATGCAACAAGAATTATTGCAAAGATTTTTGTTGTTTGTTTCATAGCACTAGATCCTTTTTGTTTGTTATTGAATGTATTAGTTGTTTTAGAAAACTTTTTTCAATTATAAGCTTGAATTACTTTTTCCCGGCAGCCGGAGGCATCATTGTATATCCAAGCTGTTCCAGCCAGGCTTGATTATTAAAAGCAACTATATGTCTGATGATTTTTCCATTGGCAAAGTGAAGGATAGTCAATCCCAAATTATTAATGGACTTTCCAGTAGGCGGCATTTCACCGGGACCAGTATTTGTTCCCTCCCAAACCCAACTATATGCCGCACTATTTTCTGAGTATATTTCATTAGCAATAGATAATTTCAGATCGGGGTAGGAAGTTCTAAGATTGGTTATTTCTTTTTTAATCCCATCTATGCCTTTAACCTCAGGCATTCGATTTGTTGTTCGTACATAGGTTGGATCAATAATCGCATCAAGTTCTTCATAGTTTCCGGTATTCCATACTTCAATTAATTTATTAACAAGTGGTTTCAGCTCCACAGAGGGATCTGGTTTTGGTTGCTGGCATCCCGAGAGAATGATAAGTGCCATAACTAAAAACAATGGACTTGCTTTTAGAATTGAGTTAATTAATTGTTTCATAACACTAGCTCCTTTTTGTATAAGTGAAATATTAATTTAGATTAAAACATTTTTGAAAAGTGCATATGAGCAATAAGCCATTTACCATTTTGTTTTACTGCTACCATAGTAGCTCTTCCACTTTGATAATTCATTGTTCCGCCTTTTTCCATCCAGGTAAAAGTGTAGTAACTTGTTACAACTGCTGAATTACCATTGTAAATCTGAGTTTGAAAATCCTGTCCATGATAATTAACGTAGGCAAGTTCTGCAGTCCCTTCAATAAATCCCTTCCATGCAGCTGCATCGTGTATCAAGGTTGATCCGACATAAGGAAATGCTGTATTATCTTCTGTAAATAATGACCAATAGGTTTTGTAATCCTGTTTATTAAACGCCTCAGCTGACTTAGCAGATAAAGCTATTATATCTTCTTTGTCGCCGGCAAAAGTACTGCTTACAAATGCTGTAAACAGAAAAATGAATAGAAATAATTTTGTTGCTTGTTTCATAGCACTAGCTCCTTTAAGAATGATTGTAATGAATTAAATTGTATTATTTGGTTTTATGTGCTTCCAATTCGATCTCTATCAAAAACTCAGGTAATGCCAATTCTTTAACACCAAGCCACGAGCCCGTTGGAAATTGTTTTGTGTAAATGGAGTTACGATAACCTGCCTGATTAAGAAATTCCGGCATATTGGTTGTAAAAATATTTTCAACGATAACATCATCAAAAGTGCAGCCATAATGTTTAAGCACTTTTTCAAGATCAGAGTAACAATTTTTCATTTGCTGTGCTAAGTCACCCACAGCGGTCGGATTGCCAGCATCATCCATACTGACAGCTCCTGAAATTTTGATGTCGTTTCCAATTTTTACAGCGTGTGTATAACCATATGCTTTTTCAACTTCGGGGCGCAGATTAAAGTACTCTGGTTTTTCAGTTTTCAGCGTTGGATTAATTTGTTGTTTCATTGAACCGGGTCATTATTATTAGTTTGTTGAAAATGATATTTCTTTTCTACTTCATAGCCTCAACTGTTTGAAAAGTATCAGCATATTGTTGAAAGTCTGTAACGAGTCCGTCGTTAAGTGTCCATATATGAACAAACTGAACATTTATTTCTTTCCCTGTCATTTTATTTTTTGCTTTGTAACGACCGGTTACAATTATTTCACCGGAGTATGACTCATAATACTTTTGATCGGTCAAGTTCCAGTATTCCCA
>DATHSU010000386.1:0-4218 GCA_035463895.1 Ignavibacteriaceae bacterium
GGGATAGCAAGACACATAATTACACTCTTTCTAATTCAGTTTTTACAAGTTTGCTTTGCTTAGATTTAACAATAAAATGATTCGCAAACACTGCTTGTCCGAATGAAATTCCCCCATCGTTGGTTGGAATTTTTTGATTCCAGTGAGGGATGAAACCGTTTTCAGTCAATCGGTCAATTGTTTTCTCCATTAAAAAGACATTCTGAAAACATCCGCCTGTAAGAAGAACATTTTTCTGTGCAGTTCTCTTTGTAAGTGTAGCAATTATTTCAGCAAGAGTATTGTGGAACTTCGCGGAAATTTCAGATGCAGGAATTTCTTTTTTCAAATCAATGAACAACTGTTCAAATATTGGCTGCCAGTTAACGATAAGTCTTTCTTTTTCTATTAAATCAAAATCATAATAAGTTTTAATATGTTTATCCGAGATAAATTCAAGCATCATTGATGACTGACCTTCTTAAGTTGACCTTTGACAGATATTAAGCAATGATGACACTGCATCAAAAAGCCGCCCTGCACTTGAAGTGCTGAAACAATTAATGTTTTTCTTAAGCATCCGGATAAATATATTTAAATCATTTGTGGAAAGAGATGAACACAATTTATCAACCGGAATATTCTCACCAAATATTTCATAAAGAATTCCTATTAAAGATCTCCTGGTATCTTTAGCTGCAGAATCACCACCCGGTAATTTGAACTGTCTTAGTTGTGCAAAATGCCGAAACTCATTCTCGTCATAAATAAAAAATTCACCACCCCAGATTGTATTATCTAATCCGAAGCCCGTTCCATCCCAGCAAACCGCAAAACATTTTCCTTCAAGATTGTTTTCCTCATAACAACCTGCAATATGAGCAAGATGATGTTGAACAGGAATTGTTTTTACCTTCTGCTGATGACAGAATTTGCTTGATAAATAGTCAGGGTGCAGATCGTGAACTAAATAATCCGGATCAACTTTATACATTTGTTTAAAATCGGAAATCGTATTGAGAAAATATTTTTCCGCCTCAGTATTCTCCAGATCCCCAATATGATGACTTACAAAAACCTCATTCCCTTTTTTCATCGAAATAGTATTTTTAAGGTGACCGCCAACACAAACAAAGTATTCTTCCGCAGTATTTCTGATTGTTAAAGGCAGTGGCGCATATCCGCGCGCTCTTCTCAATATCGTTGGTTTTTGTTTAACAACTCTGACAATTGAGTCATCAACTGGTCTTACAATAGGTCTGTTGTGGATAAGAAAATAATCTGCAATACCAGATAATTTTTCGAATGCTTCATTTTCATCAATACACATTGGTTCTTCGGAAATATTTCCGCTGGTAGCAATAATCGGTTTACCAAGTTCTTGCATTAGTAAGTAGTGCAGCGGTGTGTAAGGCAGCATTACACCCAGATAGGGATTTTGTGGAGCGATAAATTCTGAGATGCTTTGTACTGGACGCCGGATGCCGGATGCTGGATGCTGGATACTGGATGCATGATACCGGATATCGGATTTTTTCTGTAGAAGTACAATTGGTGATTCTGAAGATACCAATGTATTCTCTTCGACCCCGGAAACTAAACAATGATCTTTTATCATCTCAATCGAAGGGAACATCAGTGCGAATGGTTTTTCATCACGTTGTTTTCTTTCACGTAGTCTTCGAACAGCGTTATCATCCCTTGCATTAACAACAAGCTGAAAGCCGCCTAATCCCTTTAATGCTATAATTTTTCCTTCTTTAATTTTTTGAACAGCTTCAGATATTGCATCTTCCTTTTCACAAACCAATTTTCCATTTTGATTTAATAGTTGAACTTGTGGTCCGCATTTAGGACATGCTATTGGCTGAGCGTGAAATCGACGATCAAGTGGATTCTCATATTCTTCTCTGCACTGATCACACATCTCAAAATTTTTCATTGATGTATTTAGACGATCGTACGGGAGAGATTCAATAATTGAGAAACGTGGTCCGCAATTAGTACAATTAATAAACGGATACAAATACCTTCGGTTTTCAGGATCAAGCATTTCAAACAAGCATTCATTACACACGGCAATATCCGGTAGTATTATAGTATTAGGTTCACCGAATGATTCGCTCTCAATTATTTTGAAATCATCATATCCATTAAGCTCAAGCTTCATTCCATTAATACTGTTAATAACTGAATGTCTGGGCTTGTCGGATTTTATTCTTGATATAAATTCATTTAATAACCCCTCATCTCCTTCAACATCAATGCTAACACCATTAACATTGTTGGCAGTGATACCTTTCAGGTTTAGTTCGTGCGCCAGCTTATAAATAAACGGACGGAAACCAACTCCCTGAACAGCACCTTGAATCGATATTTGAAATCGTTGTTTCACTTTTTAATCTGATTTAAAATCCAGTTGCACCATTCTTCAATTCCTTCAGAAGTTTTGCAGGACAACTGAAAAATCCCGAGCTCAGAATTAATTGATCTTGCATTATTCTTAATTTCTTCAACAGAAGAGTTAACATAAGGAAGTAAATCAATCTTGTTTATAACCATAGCAGACGAATTTCTGAACATTGCCGGATACTTTAACGGCTTGTCGTCGCCTTCTGTTGTGCTGATAATAACTACTTTTTTATCTTCACCAAGATCATACCCGGCAGGACAAACAAGGTTACCTACATTTTCAATAATTAATAAATCCGTTGGTTCATTTTCGATTTTTGTATAAGCATCTCTGACAAGTTGCGCTTCAAGATGGCAGGAGCCGTGGGTTATAATCTGCACAACTGGTATATTGAGTTTACCTATCCGCTTTGCATCATTATCGGTTTGAACATCGCCAACAATTACTGAGATATTTAATTTACCTTTCAGGTGGTCGGCAGTTTTTTCTATCAAGCTCGTTTTGCCAGACCCTGGTGAACTCAGTAGATTGATGACAAATAGTCCTTTAGATTTGAATTTTACTCTGAGTGCAGAAGCTATCTGGTCATTTTTCTCAAGAACTTTTCTTTCAACAGTTATTACACTCATTTGATTTACTCACTTTCGTCTTTTAAGTGAATTGAGGAAATGATCATTTCATCCCCGCCGATAACATTTATTGCTGAGCTTTTACAATCCGGGCAAGTGAAGATGAAATCATTTGTAGTATTGATTTTATTACAACCATTGCATCTGATTTTTATTGGAAGTAATTCTATATATAGTCTGGAATTTTTGAGAGGAGTGTTTTCAATAACTGAAGTATAGCTGAAATTAAGTGATTCAATAAGAACATTACTCAGCAAGCCGATCTTTAAATAAATTTTATCAACAAGATCAATCTTATCCTGCTCAACGCTGCTGTTGACAATCTGAATAATGTTCTGAGCAATAGAAAGTTCGTGCACGAATAACTCCCCTGAATAAAGAGTCAAAAAATATGTGCCCGCTAATTAGAAAAATCTGCAATAAGCTAACCCAAAAATACGTACAGTAAATATAAAAAGTGAGGGAGTTTGAGATAATTTCCCTAAAAATCATCTAAGAATATAAGTTTTAGCTATTTTTATGGTAACAAATTAAAGCAAAAAATGATCTACAGAGATTTTGGCAATAGCGGATTTAAAGTTTCAGCCCTTGGCTTTGGTGCCGGACAGATAGGCGATTACAATGTACCGGAAAAACAAGTTGAACATCTTCTGAATGCTGCACTTGATCTTGGAATTACTCTTATTGATACTGCGCGCGGTTATTTTGCTTCCGAAGAAAGAATAGGAAAATATATTTCACACAGAAGAAATGAATTTGTTCTGGCAACCAAAGTTGGATACGGTATCGAAGGATTTAATGACTGGACTTACGATATAATTCTCGCCGGTGTTGATGAAGCTTTAAAAATTTTAAAGACAGATCATATTGACATCGTTCATCTACATTCCTGTGATATTGAAATTTTAAAAAGGGGAGAAGTGATCGAAGCACTGCACAAAACTATTGAAAACGGTAAAATAAGAACAGCCGCATACACCGGAGAAAATGAAGAATTAAAATTTACTGTTGATTCCAATTTATTCGGAAGTATAATGACATCAGTTAATATATGCAATCAGATTGATATTGACGGATCAATCAAATCAGCTAAGGAAAAATGTATGGGAACAATTGCCAAACGCCCGCTTGCAAATGCACCCTGGAGATTTGCTGAAAGACCTTATGGTAATTATGCTGAGACTTACTGGTTAAGAT
>DATHSU010000387.1:0-2005 GCA_035463895.1 Ignavibacteriaceae bacterium
TGATAAGAAAAACCTTTTAAATTCAGTTTTTAAATATCTGAAAACCAGGACGGTATTTGCGGCAGTGATACCAATTAATCCGCTGGTGTACAGAATAAAGCACATCAATTTCTCGGACTATATTGCTCAATTTGATTCTTCTATTAGAACAAAGGATTTTGAAATTGAGGAGTTCACAGAATTCGGATTTAACTCGGCAAGCTCTAAATTGGAATTATCTTATTTGCAAAAAGGGAAGCTGAATGAATTCGAAAGCATCTGTATCAGAAATGCACTTAAAGATATGTCAAAAGATCTGTTGGATGGAGGAATAAGTCCCGGAATGTACGAATATTTAACGGTTTATATGAAAAACCTTGATAAAGACACTTACCTTTCAAAGTATCATAATATACTTGAATATCTTGTTAAAGTGATGAAAAACACTATTGCCGAAAAACTTTCGCAGGAAAATTAATTTTTTCCGAAATGCATTTTTTTACTTCTATTATACTTATAGATTGTTAATTAATAACTCATAAAAATTTAATGATAACTGAACAGGACATATTTAATTTTATATTTTTCCCGCATCTGGTTGATGTCGAGAAAAAATTTATTATAGAAAATTCACCTGACTACAAATACCTTTTGGATTTTTATAGAACCCTTAAAGCTCATTCTGAAAAACCCATTAGTGATCAAGTTAAGCACGATCTTTCTATAAAGATCAATATATATAATCACGTTCGTTTTTTTCGTTTGAAAAAAGTTGTTGAGAGTAAACCGCGCAGGAAAGGGGAATTTGTGGTACTTGCTGCTGCCTCTGAAAATGAAAAACCGGCTGTTTTAGCAAAATCATTTCTTGATGAAAACAATAAGTATCTTATACGTGTTATAAAAACAAAAGACATTACAAAAATTTACTCATTCTCCTCGGATGAACAGGAAATTCAGAACTTCAAAATTAAAATCCTGCCTTCAGGTAAAGAATTTTTAATGAAAGACAACTCTGCCCCTCTGGAATTGAATGAAGATCTCGAATTTGAAGAAGTGCATCTGGAATTAGTATAGTAAAGCAGCCTCGTATCAACCCTTATAAAAAAAATCACAAAGAGATAGCAACTTCATTTTTGATTTATTTTATGTTTCCATAACTTCGCATCAAAATTAATTTTGTAACAAGTCTGATGTCATTTGACTTTTTAATTTTAACTTTCGATTTTCATTAAAATGCATAAAGCTCATCAACTATTAAAAACTGTATTCGGATATGATTCCTTCAGACCGCTTCAGGAAGATATTATAAGCAATATTCTCGGTAAGAAGGATTCGCTTGTTATTATGCCGACCGGAGGGGGTAAATCGCTTTGTTACCAGATTCCCGCTTTAATTTTTGATGGTTTAACAATAGTAATTTCTCCCCTTATTTCACTTATGAAAGACCAGGTTGAACAGCTCCGGCAGCTTGGGGTTGAAACTGCATTATTAAACAGCTCTCTCTCAAATGATGAGTATAACCGGAATTATGAAAGTGTTGTGAACAAAAAAGCAAAGCTGCTTTACATTGCACCGGAGTCTTTACAGAAAGCGGAAGTTTCCGGTCTGCTCAAAAAAGTTCATGTTGATTGCATAACCGTTGATGAGGCTCACTGTATTTCTGAATGGGGACATGATTTCAGGAAGGATTATCGTCAGCTTGGCACCTTCAGAAAAGGTTTTCCCGGTGCTGTTTGTATCGGACTTACAGCAACAGCAACTCCACGGGTTCAGGATGATATTATTAAAAATCTGAATATGTCCGGTCATAAAAAATTTATAGCCAGCTTTAACCGTGAAAATTTATTTCTGCAGATTATCCCTAAAAGAAAACCATTCGATCAGACAGTCGCTTTCCTTAATGAACATAAGAATCAGTCGGGGATAATATATTGTTTTTCACGGAAACAGGTTGATGATCTTAGTGAGAGTTTATCGGAAATAGGTTTCTCAACAAAACCATATCATGCCGGATTATCTGATGAAG
>DATHSU010000388.1:0-4794 GCA_035463895.1 Ignavibacteriaceae bacterium
CATAGATTATTCCAGTAAAACCAAAAGATCGCTTACCGTAAACAATTGCCTCAATAATTAAATGCATTGCATTCGCAAGGCTGAACAAAATGAACACTGAAAAAATAAATTGAAACTTTGAATAATTATCTAAATAAATCGAAATGGTGAGCATAATTAACAAGAAGAGGGGTACCCTGCTGGAGAGGAAAGAAGAAAAGAACATAATTTCAGAAGTGAGTATCGACGGCATTATCGAAATAATGAATATGACCAATGGAATCAGAAATGGATTTTTTAATTCTTTAGATGAAATTTTATGTGTAATTAGAAACGAAATTATTACGAGGATTGAAAAAACTTCTGCAAGTGTAAATAAAAGTACATCCACCTTGATAAATATTGTAGCTATGAATAATGTTAAAATTAGCTTAAAATTTAATATCGACAAAAAAACCAGAGGAATTAAAAAAAGAAAAATTAACGATGACAATGGCATTAAATTCATCCCTGTTAAAATCAGAACAGGTATGAGAAATATTGAGGAAACAATTACAACCCTGTAATTTTGTCTTGCAGAATTCTCTTTGGGAATATTACTAAGATTAATATTCAATTTTAATTAAGTTTTGATTTTTTACGAAATCTAAGCTCTTCCTTTAAGAAGATTATTTTTTCGTTCTGACTTTTTGATATAAATTCAGAAATAAATAGATAAATAATTACGAAGAACATGATGCCTAATGTAATTAGAATAGAGGAAAACACTCTAGGCGGGTATGATTTAAATTCAGGTGGAACTGCTCGATCTATGATTTGAAGAATTGGGGTTTCTTTTTGTTCCTGAAATTTTGCACTTTCAAATAAAGGAATTATTATTTCCAACATTGAATTATTTATCATTACATCCCGGTAGAGTCTGTAATAAGTCAGAGAGCGATCTGGTAGGGATTTTAAAGAAATCAGAAAAGAACTATTCCCTTCCCCTCGTTTAAGTGAATTAAGTTTTGAATAGTATTCTTTAAGAGAAATAGCAGCGTTTTGTGTAATTGGAGAACCATTACCATAAATTTGTTCAAATATATTTAATTCAATTTCTTTAGAAGCAATTTCCGCTTCGAGTTTTGAAAATGTATCTATAATGACTTTAGTTTGATCATCTGCAACTAACATCCGTGATTTTTCCTGAAAGTCTTTGAGTGAATCTTCTGCATTGCTTAAATTTGTTTTTATTTCATCCACTCTCTGCTCAAGAAACAATCTATTTTCTCTGGATTTTCTTACGTTTAAGTCAATAATCCTTTCATTGAGTTTATCAACAAGAAAATTGGTTATATCTGCACTTTTTTTCCGGGTACTCGCCAAGACGGAAATTGTAAATGCTCCCTCTTTGGTTTCCTTTGTTTTAATATCATCTGCCAGTGCTTCAATTGTTTTCTCAAGACTATTTAAGCCATATTCATTTAGTAAATCAAATTTTTCAATGATTGATTCAAGATTTGATCTGCTATAAATTATGGTAATATAAAGATCAATATTCGTATCTTTTTTTAACCCACCCAAACCGAGAGGTAGATTTGATAATCCCTTCATCATTGAAGATAGAGAACCGAGTTGATCATCTTCAGATGGTATTACTAATGCTTTAGCTTCAAATTTTTCATCCACAAAGAAATATATAACAGTATATGATGAAAGTAGGATAAAAAATGAGAGACTTAAAATGAGCCGTTTTTTTTTAACTATGATGATCAGGTAGTCAAGTAGATCGATTCCTCTGTTGATAGCCATATATATAGAAAGATTTTAATTGATAGTAATGATATATATAAAATTAACATATTTATTTGGATTAGCCAATTCAATAATCTGGACAAATATTCAGATAATGAATTACACTATTGAAAATTTTTCTTGACATTCTCCAAATAAATAGAAATATTTACAAAGAAAATAATTAAAGGATTTGATTTTATAACCGATTTGCTACTTTTTTAATATTTATTCGTCTAAAGGATAGAAAATTTTAATAAAGTGGCATATTAACGCCGATTTTAGTTCCGGGAACGGGATGGTCGGTTTTTTTGTTATATTTACATCAATAATTTTCAGGAGGTTTTCTTACAGTTTGATACGATTTATTAGGTAAATGATTCATTCACTAAATGGAGAAAGCGCAATGAACACAATAAAAGCAAAAATCGAAAACCCGCTATCAGATCTCATAAGTGATGAGATTTTTGAACTTCTTGATGTCCACGGTTTGATTGATGATAAAGCCGTTAGGGACTATCAAATAAGGAAAAAATTCAAGCAGCTAAGATCGAGTAAGGTTAGTGCCGGTGACGCAATTGATTCAATCAGGGAAGAATATCCTTATTTACAGTTTGATACCATTAGAAAAATTGTGTATCAGATAAGTAAATAATTAGCATTGCTTGACAATTAACAGTTAACAATTTATATTCGCAGCGACTCTTTCAAAGGGTTCTCCCCTGCCCTTTGATGAACCAGAGTCGGGCCCGGTGACTCCCCCTCACCGGGTTTTTTTATTTTTTTATTAAGGAGCTATTTATGGCAAAAGCTGTTAAAAAAAGATCCGTAAAAACCACAAAAAAAACCTTTGTTTCCCCTTTTAGTATTTACTGGGATAAAACAAATTACATTTTATTGTTTGCCGGAATTCTTTTTGTTATTGTTGGATTTTATCTGATGAGCGTTGGTAATTGGGACAGTACTACTTCACTGGTTATTTCCCCGATTATTTTATTTATCGGATATGTCATAATATTCCCATTATCCATTTTATTCAGGAAAAAAGAATCTGCAGAAGTTATTGATACTTCTTCAGAGCAGGGATAAGAAATATCAGGCATCTGTGCCAGGTTTCGAAAGTATAAGAAATTAAAACTATTTTGATTTATAATCTTTTTATAATATCCATCATTTCTTATTATAGATATTTATTTGGACCAGGAACAGATTTATTTAATTCACATCTCTTCAGTAATTAATAATAATTTTTGCTTCTTAGGTGAGTAAACTTAATTTTGAGCAACTGACGGATTTACTTCTACTGCTTTCAGTGGATGGAATTGGTCCCGGCAAAATCCGGAACCTGCTTGCAAAATTCAAGAAAGTAAATAAAATCCTTTCAGCACCTTATTCAGATCTCATAAAATCCGACGGCATAAGCAAAGAACTTGCCTCCCGAATCCAAAGAGTCAATTCAAACCGAAAAGCTATTGAGGATCAGTTAGATAAAGACCTTAATATACTGCAGAAGATTAACGGCAGGATAATTACTGTTTGGGATGATGAATTCCCATCATTCTTAAAAAAGATCTATGATCCTCCACTGCTTTTATATATAAAAGGAAGTTTTGAAGAAAAGGATAATTACTCAATTGCAATTGTTGGTACAAGACAGCCAACCAGCTATGGTAAAATACAGGCAGAAAAAATTTCCGAAGAGCTGGCATCTCAGGGAATAACAATTACAAGCGGAATGGCTCGCGGTGTTGATTCTATTGCACATAGAACTGCTCTAAAAAACAATGGAAGAACCATTGCTGTAATAGGTTCCGGTCTGGATGTTATCTATCCTCCTGAAAACAGAAAACTTTATGATGAAATTGCTGAAGGTGGACAGATAATTAGTGAATTCAACCTGGGTTCAAAACCTGATGCCCCAAACTTTCCAAAAAGAAACAGAATAATTTCCGGATTATCGCTTGGAACAGTGATTATTGAAACCAGTACTACCGGCGGGGCAATGCAGACTGCAAGACTTGCTCTTGATCAGAACCGTGAAGTATTTGCTATTCCCGGAAATCTTGGTGTTAGACAGGCAGAAGGAAATAATCTGCTTATTCAGCGCGGAGAAGCTGAGCTGATAAGATCAGCAGAAGACATTCTTATTGAATTAGAACTGAAACTAAAACCTGTTATCGGGAAGAATATACCCAAACCGCAAATCGATTTAACAATGTTCGAGGAAAAAGTTCTTGCGGCTTTAAGCAATGATCCAATTCAAATTGATAAGATTGCAGAAAAATCTGACCTCTCAACATCTGATTGTCTTGTCAATTTACTTTCGCTTGAATTTAAAGGGTTAGTTAAACAGCTTCCCGGAAAAATGTTCTGCCTAATGTGATTAATATTTATTCAATTCTCTCTTCAACTATTTTTCCAAAGGATATAATCATAAATATGTATCTTATTCGACTAATTACTATTACTAGAATCATTCTGTATAAGGGATACTTGTCGACAAAATGAATATTTACTTTTCCAGGTATTTCCAGTAATTTCTTCTATCAACCTTAAAAACATCTGCATTATAAGTTTCTGAAAAGCTTTTAGGAATTTTGATTTTTTGTTTTTCAGAATATTTAATTTCGTATCCGGTTATTTTACCTCCGGATTCTTCCACGTAATCAATCTCCTTCTGATCATATGTTCTCCAAAAATAGCAGTTAACTTTTCTCTTTGAGTAGTGGTTAAATTTTAATCGTTCCGAAATAAAAAAGTTTTCCCATAAAGCACCCACATCATCTCTTAATGACAACACATTGAAATTATTTATCAAGGCGTTCCTTATACCATTATCATAAAAATAAATTTTAAATGCTTTTGTCAATTCATTTCGGAGATTGCGTGCAAAAGAATTCAATCTGAAGATCACAAAACTTTGTTCAAGTAAATCAACATATTTCTGAACTGTAACACTGTTAACGCCAAGTTTAACAGCAAGTTCATTATATGTTACTTCTCTGCCTAGTTGCAGAGCTAAAGATACTATGAGCTTTTTCA
>DATHSU010000389.1:0-17125 GCA_035463895.1 Ignavibacteriaceae bacterium
CTTACTGTGTTTTTATGCATACCGCTTCTGGGTGGATCAGCAATTATAACATCAGGTTTCGGAATATTCTCGGATTCTATGAACGGAAGAAAGGAATCATATAAATCCGTTACATAACACGTTACATTATTAATGTTGTTCATCTGAATGTTATCGTTGGCATCATTAACTGCGGATTTTTCAGATTCAAATCCATATACTTCTTTACAATGATCTGAAATGAAAGATGCAATAGTTCCGGCACCGGAATAAAGATCATAAACTATTTCATTTCCTTCAAGCTCGGCAAATTCCAAAGCAGTTTGATAAAGTTTTTCTGCCTGTAATGTATTTGTCTGAAAAAAGGAATTAGCACTAATTCTAAATTTGTATTTCCCTATAGTATCGTAGATAAATCCAGGACCATGCAAAACGTTTTCATAATCACCAGTAGCTACAGCAGCCTTCTTTTTATTAATATTATTGATAAAAGTTGTTATTTGCGGAATTGCTTTGATCAGTTTGCTTGCATATTCTGTTATCAGCTCATCCTCGCAAGAAGTAACCAGATTTACCATTATATCATCGGTATGAAATGCATTTTTAATGACAAGATTTCTAAGATAACCGCGGTGTGTTTTGGTTGAATAAATGGAAGTGTTCGTTGATTTGAAGAAATCTCTTGTGAAATTTAAAATAGCATTATTTATTACCGGATGAAGAAAGCATTCATCAATATCCAACACCTTCTCGTAAAATTTTGGAATGTGAAGTCCTAATCCGAAAATGCTGTCAATGTGATCATCTGATCTGATTTCGTCCGGAGATAACCATCTTTTTTCAGTGAATGAGAATTCCATCTTATTTCGGTAATTATAAATATTATCGGAAGGAATAATTGGGTCAATATAAATATTAGCGAATCTGCCAAGCCTTTCAAATATTTCAACAACCTGAAGCTGTTTGTATTTGATCTGAGATTGGTAATTTAAGTCCTGCTGTTTACAACCTCCGCAGACACCAAAGTATTTGCAATTTGCAGCTGTTCTTTCGGGAGACGAATTAATTATTTCAACAGAATCTGCTTCTGCATAAGACTTTTTAATCTTTTTAAGACTTGCTTTTACTACGTCACCGGGATAAGCGCCATTTACAAACACCACATAGTTTTCATTTTCATCAGGTTCATTAATGCCCAGTAATTTGTTTTTGGAAACTTTTGCAATACCTTTTCCTTCAAATGCATATTTGTTAATCTTAAGTTCAGCTATGTCGCCTTTTTTAATTTGCATTTACAAGCTAATTCCTGCGCAGGCGGGAATCTATTCCTTTTTTAGTGTAATAAATTTAAGAAAGCTCGTGAGAATCTTCGTCGTATTTGCCTTTAAGCTCATCGATATGAGTTTTTTCCCAAAGAGGAACCTTATCAAAGTAAGCGGCTCTTCCAATAATATGAGCTGCCACCGGAGCAGTAAGCAAAAGAAAGATGATTATTGCAATTGCACGCGCAGCAATACCTAAATCAACCCAATAAATTGCTGTTCCAATAAGCACTAATCCGATTCCAAGAGTAGATGCTTTGGTGGTGGCAGACATTCTGGTATAGAGATCAGGCATTTTCAGCAACCCGATGGCTGATATAAGAATAAATGATGAGCCTGCTAAGAGAAATATACCGCTGATAATTTCTATCATCGTTTTGTTCTCCTTTCAAGATAAAATGCAAATGCAACTGTACCAAGAAATGCGAGCAAAGCAAGAATTACACCTACATCTAAAAAAGTTGTTGTTCCACTCTGGATGGCATAAACTGCTATGAATGCAATAGCATTTGCGGCTAATAGATCTAAAGCAACAATTCGATCTTCGATTGTGGGACCAATTACTAACCGGATAAAGATGAAAAGAATTGATAACCCGATTATCACAACAGATATATTTGTTGATACTTCTATAAAACTCACCGAAGCACCTCAAGTAATCTTTTTTCAATACCTTCTTTTAAATCTTTTCTGAAACTATCTGCATCTTTCACATATAATGCGTGGACATAAAGAACCTTTTTATCGGTTGAAACATCAAGACTCAAAGTACCGGGAGTTAATGTTAGAAGGTTTGCGAACAATGTTATTTCCATATCTGTTTTCACATCTAATGGAAAGGCTATAATACCTGGTTTCATATAGTCTTTTGGAGTAACTATATCAAAAGCAACTTTAAGGTTTGCTATAACAAGTTCTTTTATAAAATAGAAAACGAACATTATAGTTACCGGAATTTTCCTAAAGTATTTTGTTCCGCCAAGAGCAGAACGGGAAATCCATAATATCAAATATCCAATAATTATTCCCTCTATAAAAGTTTCGGCTTTCAATTCTCCCACAAGAAGAACCCATGAAGTAGCCAACAAAATATTTAATAATAATTGATTCATTATTTCATTCCCAGAACTGAGTTTATGTAATTAGAAGAATCAATTAACTGGTTTGCTGCATTATTTGCAAAAGTAAAAAATGGTTCAGCATACAGCCCTATTACAATGGTTATCAAAGCAAGAAAAATAATCGGGGTGATCATCATAAACTTTTTATAATTGCTGATAAGCCTATATGATTCATCAAGATGATTTTCATTTCCCTTCGGATCATCTTTCCAAAAGACTTCATTCCAGATTTTGGTCATCGAAAATAATGTCAACAATCCTACAAGCAGAGCTATGCCAACAACAAAGTATTCTTGTATCTCTAAACCCGCTTTGATCACAACAAACTTTGCCCAGAAACCCGATAGCGGCGGAATACCTGCAAGTGACAAAGCAGGAATGAGGAAGAGTAAACCTAGCAGCGGGTAATATTTATAAACACCGCCAACATCTTTCAAACTGTAGGACCCTTTTAATTTTTTAACTACACCGCTTACAAAGAACAAATTTGTTTTCACGATTATATGATGTATTACATAAAAAATTGCTCCAGCTATTGCCAATGGAGAATATAGTGCCAATCCAAGGATCATATATCCAATCTGACTGATAATATGAAACGATAATATTTTTCTGAAATCATTTTGAGCTGCGGCACCCAAAACTCCGGTTAGCATAGTTAATGCAGCAGAAATTAGTAGCAGATTATGTGTGAATGCTGTATCGTGGATAAAGATCGTTGTAAAAAACCTTATCAATGCATAAACACCAACTTTTGTCAGCAGACCGGCAAAGATTGCAGATACTGCAACTGGCGGCGTGTGATATGAAGCCGGCAGCCAAAAAAACAATGGAAAGATTGCCGCCTTAACACCAAAAGCAACCATAAACAGAATTGATACAACTGTAAGCAATTCTTTCTGTTCAAGGAATGGAATTTTTCTTGCAAGGTCAGCCATGTTTAAAGTTCCGGCTATTCCATATAATATACCAACTGCTGCAAGAAAAATAGCTGATGAGAGAAGATTTAATGTAACATATTTTATTGCCCCTTCAAGCTGTCCGCGTCTGCCGCCTAAAGCAAGAAGAACAAAGGAGGAAATCAGCATTACTTCGAACCAGACGTAAAGATTGAAAATATCACCCGTTAGAAATGCGCCATTAATTCCCATTAATAATAATTGAAGAAGAGGATAATAAAGGTATTTTTCTCTTTCTTCATCCATTGTCCCGAGTGAATATAATGCAGTAGCGAACCCTATTACGGCGGTGATCACAACCATTACAGTTGAAAGAAGATCGGCAACTATACTAATTCCAAATGGTGCTTCCCATCCTCCAATCTGTAGTGAAATTATTCCATCTGATATTACTGCTTCGAGAATGATAATTGAAACAACAAGTGAGATAAAGCTGCCTGCCAGATTAACGTAACGATGCACTGGTACTTTCTTCCAGAAAAGAAGCATAATAACAGCAAATACGAGCGGCAATATTATTGGAAATATAACTAGTGGATTCACAATTTTTCCTACTTCAGTTCATCTGTTGATTTCATTTTATCTAAGTCGTCTGTTCCGACAGTTTGATATGTCCGTTTGAACAATACAATTGCAAATGCCTGAACACCAAATCCTATTACAATTGCAGTAAGTATTAATGCCTGAGGCAAAGGATCGGCATAGGGTTCCACTAAAGTTTCGGTTCCTTCCGGAATAAAAGGAGGAGCTCCTTTTGTTAAACGGCCAATTGTAAAAATTAAAAGATTAGCTGCGTGTCCTAAAAATATTAATCCGAATAAAACTTTTACTAAACTTCTTCTAAGGATCAAGTAAGTACCTGCTCCGTATAGTAAACCGATAATTAATGCCAGAAGGAAGGTCATTACTTATCCTCCTCAGCAAGTGAAAAAATTATTTTTAATGCTATACCAAGAACTAAAAAATAAACGCCAACATCAAAAATCAATGGAGAACCGAGCTTTCCGATAACAGGGAAGTTAGTGTCCAGCCAAATACCGCTCATAAAGTTTTTGCCCGCAAGTAAAGAGGGGACTGCACTAATAACTGCCAATAATAAACCTACAGCAATTAGTTTAACCGGTTCTGCTTTTAAAAGTTTTTCGGCTTCATCAATTCCGTTTGCAATAAAATAAAGTGCGTAAGCTGCAGCAGCAACTAATCCTCCTACAAAACCTCCGCCGGGTTCATTGTGACCTCTTAGTAAAAGGAAAAACGAAAATATCAGCAGAAGCGGTAATAAATATCTTGATGCTGTAGAAAGAATAACAGAAAACATCATTCGTCCCTATCATCTAATTTGAGTTTTAACAATGCATAAACACCAAGTGCCGCTATAGCCAGAACAGTGATCTCACCAAGCGTATCAATGGCTCGGAAGTCAACCAGTATTACGTTGACTACGTTTCTTCCCTTACCACCGGGGACACTTGTATCGGTATAGTATTTTTTGAATTCGGAAACAAGATCTATTGACGTTATATACAGTACCATTAGAGTCATAAAAATACCAACACTGGATGCTATAATAATATCTCTTATTTTTGCGCTGGTTTTGGAAAACTTAAGGAACTTTGGAAGTTTATATAATACCAGAACAAAGAGAATTACAGTAAGGGTTTCAATTGCAAAAGTTGTTAATGCGAGATCAGGAGCACTGTGAATAATAAAAATTACGCCCATCGTAAATCCAACTACACCTAAAGCAACAATTGATTTTAACCTTGAGTCAGACGTAATTACCATAAACGTTGACAAAATGATGATCAATGCAATAGCACCTTCGTAAAAAGTGAGTGAAAAATCAGGGGATATAGTAAGTTCGCTCCTAACATTATACAACGAAAAGGAAGCAATTCCTATAGCCGTAACAAGGATAAAAATGATGTAGTTTCTTAAATAACCATTCTGCAATATTTTGGTTTGCAGTTTAGCAATGTACATCATTCCGTTTATTGCAAACTCATACCATTCAGATGGTTTAAAGATCCTTATAAGTTTAATGTTTTGTGTTATATGCAGGAGTTTTGTTCTAATGAAGTAAAACACAATTCCTAAAAGCAGAGTTACAATACTTAGTAAAAGAACTAAATTGAAACCATGCCATAATTTTATTTTTAGTCCGAGTTCTTCGGATAGTATACTGAGGGATGACTGATCAAGAAGTTTTCCAATAAATGTATTTGGAAAAATTCCCATTAAAAGACCGAGGATTGCTAAAATCGCGGGACCGAACAACATTTTTATCGGAGCTTCGTGCGGTTCTTTGGGTGTTGAAGATCTGGCACCCCAAAAAGGTTTAAACCCAACAAGTATTGTTATCATAACAATAAGTGCATTAGCTAATACTGCAATCGCAATTAAATACAGCCCCCAATAATCCAGTTCTAAAATAGATTCATAAACGGTTTCTTTTCCAATGAAACCAACTAACGGAATAATTCCCATCATAGAAAAAGATGCAAGTGCTGCTGTTATCATTGTAACGGGCATTAACTTTTTCAGTCCACCAAGTTTAGAAACGTCTCGCGTGCCGGTTTCATGGTCTAATGTTCCTGCAACAAGGAATAATGTGCCTTTATAAAGAGAATGTGCCACCAGGTAGATGAAAAATGCCTTAATTGCAAGATTGGAGCCTATACCAAGCAGCATTGTTAATGTACCTAAAACACTTAAAGTAGAGTAAGCAAGCAGCTTCTTTAAATCCAGCTGGTTGAATGACAGAATAGCAGCAAATAGCATTGTTAATGTGCCTGCAAATAATATTGTATCCTGCCAGAGTTCAGTTCCGCCAAGAGAATGATTCATTCTCGCGATGAGATAAATTCCTGCTTTAACCATAGTTGCAGAATGAAGATAAGCACTGACCGGAGTGGGGGCTTCCATTGCATTTGGAAGCCAGAAATGAAACGGAAACTGTGCAGATTTTGTAAACGCACCAATGAGAACTAGAATAACTATTGCGGTATAAGTCGGCGCATTCCTGATAGTTTCATTCAAGTCGTATAGGGCAGAAATTTCGAGACTACCGGATATTTGAGATAATAGAATTAATCCTGCCATCAATGCTAAACCGCCACCGCCTGTAACCAGCAATGCTTGAAGCGCCAGTTTTCTTGATTTTTCTTTATGATGATTAAAACCAATCAAAAGATAAGAACTGATACTTGTAAGCTCCCAAAAAACGAACATAGTTATCATATTGTCAGACACAACGAGACCGACCATTGATGTCATAAAAATGCCGATATAAACATAAAACCTGTCAGTATGCTCATAATCCTGCATATAGGCCCCGGCATATAGGAACACAACAACGCCTATTAAGGTAATGATAAGGACAAAAGTCAGGCTTAAACCATCAAGAAGAAAAGTGAAGTTAATACCTAATGCGGGAATCCACTCAATATATTCTTTAATTATTTTACCGTCAGCAACTTCACGATACCTCGAAAGAAAACTAAGAAACAGATATAAAGGGAAAGATGCGGCAATCCATCCGAAATATTTCTTCAGCGGTTTATATATGAAAGGAGCTACCGCAGAAGCAAGAAAACCTATAATTATTAAATTGAGCAAGTAATTATATCTATATTATAAAAAATTTGTATTATTTATATAAATTCACGTTTAAATAAACAAGAATCCTTATTTCTAAGTTGCAAAAATACTAAAATTTAAAATCACTTTGATAAAGAATCGCATATAGGTTCTCTGAAAACACTTCAACAAATAACACAAGTGTTTTTTAAGATATTTAAATCACATTTGATATACTTCAATAAAATAATACTTTTTCTGATTTAAAAATATTTTGTTTCGGCCAATTCTTTTTTGTTAAATTTACGCCACGTTTTTGTGAACTGTTTAAAACAGAAAAATTGAAAAAAATATTTACCAGAAATATCATTCTTAATTTCATCATTATGTTTCTGTTCTGGTTAATTCTGAGCGAACATTTTGATCTGTTTCATATTTCCCTTGGTGTTATTTCAATTATTACAGTTCTTCTCTTTAATTTCAAAGTCAGAAACTTCAAATTCTTCTCTGAATCCGAAAAAACAATATATAAATTTAGATCCTTTAGACTTTTATCCTACTTACCATTTATGTTTTGGGATATCACCATATCGAGCTTTAAAATTGCCTATTTGATTATTCACCCAAAGATGCCGGTAAAAACGGTTCTTATAAAATTCAATAGCAAACTCCCGGACATGACAGCAAAAGTATTGTTTGGTAACTCTATCACTTTAACCCCGGGAACATTAACCTTACAGATTAAGGGTGATGAGTTTCTCGTACACTCCCTTACAAGTGATTCAACCGAAGTGCATGTTGACCAGGCATTAGCCTCTCAAATTGCTCAACTCTATGGAATGGATGTTCAAAGTGTTGTTCGTGATGAGGAAATTATCTCCTCGATTGATGAAGTATAGCTATGGACGGTTTTTTTATCTATTATACAGTCGGATTAGCGTTGATTATCGGTGTGCCATTTTACCGTGTTGTTAAAGGCCCAACAGTTTTTGACAGACTGCTCGGCGCAAATGCAATAGGTACCAGCACTATTGTTCTTATTCTGTTATTAGGAGTTCTAATAGACAGACTCGAGCTATTCGTTGATATTGCATTGGCTTATGCAATACTTAACTTTATTGGAACCCTAATTATTTCTAAATATTTCTCAACCGATAAAGCGAAACAATGATTGAAATAAGAGAAATTCTTACAATAGTTTTTTTGCTCTTAGGTGGATTCTTTATGTTTGTCGGCAGCGCTGGAATAATAAGACTTCCGGACTTTTTCTCACGTACACACGCAGTAACTATGGGAGATACATTAGGTATAATATTAATTGTTACTGGATTAATTTTTTATCAAGGGTTATCTCTCAACAGTCTTAAGCTATTAATAATATTTGTATTTATAGCACTTTCCAATCCCGTAGGATCGCACGCAATTGCCCGCGCAGCTTTCACATTCGGGATTAAACCATGGTTTAAAAAAAGAAAACAGAAGGACTAATACTATGCATTGGGAAATTGAGTTGGTTCTATACTGTTTTCTTATCGCCGCATCTATTATTGCTCTATATGTTAAAGATTTGCTAACTGCAGTAGTTACTCTAAGTGTTTATAGTTTTATTGCTGCTATATTACTAATATCGATGGGAGCAATTGATGTTGGTTTTACCGAGGCAGTTGTTGGTGCAGGTATTAGCGGTGTTTTATATGTTGTTTTGATCTTTAAAACATCTAGAAGGAGCCAGGATTGAAGATTTTCAGTTATCTCGCATTGCTGTCACTTGCTGCATTATTAATTTATGCAGCAATGGATTTGCCTTCCAAAGGAGACACTAAAGCATTAACTAATCAGGAGGTTAGTCTTACTGGTTCTCAGGTTGCTTCATCTTATTACATAAAAAGATCATACACAGACGCAAACACCCCTAATATTGTAACAACTATCATAGCCGATTACAGGGCATTTGATACTCTTGGTGAGGAAGTTGTGATTTTTGCAGCTGGTATTATATGTTATCTTTTGCTAAGAAGGGAAAAGAAAAGTGAAACACGGAAGCACTAGTCCAATTATACTCTTATTAAGCCGGGTTATATCTCCATACATTATGCTGTTTGGTATGTATGTGATTTTTCATGGTCATTACAGCCCGGGCGGAGGTTTTCAGGGAGGTGCAATGCTTGCAGCATCTATCATATTATTAAGAATTGCACTTGAGGAAAAAGTGCATCAGATGCACTTCAATAGTAAACTGGGAATCCCTCTCGGTGCGTTAGGCGTTCTGATATTTTTTGGCGTTGGCCTTATATCATTGCTTCTTGGCGGTTATTTTCTCGACTATAAATTACTTCCAATTCCGGGCTACACTCCGGCAGATCTTCATAGTTTTGGAATTTTGTTTATTGAGTTAGGAATTGGACTTGCTGTTATGAGCGTATTGGTCTCGATATACGATAACCTTCTTGAGGACGATGATGTTTGAACTGATAATTGGTCATTACGATTATCTTTTTATTGTTGTTCTTATAACTATCGGGTTGTATGGAATGATAATTAAAAAAAATCTGGTAAAAAAAGTTATCGGGATGTCAATTTTTCAATCGGCTATTATTTTATTTTACATTTCCAGTGCAGTTAAATCTGATGCGACAGTACCAATTCTAGTTGATGAACTAAGCACTGCCGAAGTAATAACATATATAAATCCCTTGCCTCACGCTTTAATGCTTACAGCAATAGTAGTAGGTGTTGCAACAGTTGGAGTTGCATTTGCATTACTTGTTCTTATCTATAAAAGATATAACACACTTGATGAAAAAGAACTTATCGAACGGATGAAATGATAGAGAAAAATATTCCCGCAATACTCCCGTTGATATTTCTTGCGGCAGCGCTGCTCATTCCCCTTTTGGGTGTATGGAAAAAAGCAGTTGCTTATCCTATTGCGATCTTAACTGTGTTAGCTGCGGCGTCAGTCTCTGTATATGGTTTCATATATGTGCTGCTAAACGGAACGATAAGATATTTTTTTGGTGGCTGGGCTCCGCCAATCGGTATTGAATATGTATATGACCCGCTGGCTTCTTTTGTAGCACTTGTAATAAACTTTATTGCTTTATTGGTACTTACGCATGGTTACCATGCAGTTAACATTGATGTGAAAGATCGGCAGGTTGCCTATTACTCTGTTGTAATGCTGCTGCTTGCCGGTTTCAACGGAATGATAATTACCGGTGATCTTTTTAATCTTTACGTGTTTATAGAAATATCATCACTTTCCGGTTATGCACTTATTGCAGTAGGGGAAAAGAGAGCACCTTTTGCAGCTTTCAGATACTTGATAATAGGGACCATAGGTGCATCTTTTTATTTGCTGGGAATCGGATTCCTTTATTTTATGAGCGGCACGCTTAATATGAATGATCTTGCTTCAATACTACCCTATATAAAAGACAGTCCTGCAATTTTAGTATCACTAATTCTTATTGTTATCGGACTTGGAATAAAGATGGCAATATTTCCAATGCACGGCTGGCTGCCCGATTCATATACTTATGCCCCGACAACTTCATCATCTCTTATCGCTCCAATAGGAACTAAAGTAGGCGCCTATGCATTACTGCGATTGGTGCTTTTCGTTTTCGGAGTGGAGTATTTCAGTAAAGATTTACAAGTAGCTGAATTACTGGCCATCTTTTCCTGCGGTGGAATTATTTATGGTTCAGTTATGGCTATTGCCCAGAAGGAAATGAAAAGAATGCTGGCCTACAGCAGTATAGCTCAAATAGGATATATCGGTCTGGGTATTGGACTTGCTAATCCACTAGGTTTTATCGGCGCTTTACTGCACCTAATCAACCATGCTTTTATGAAAGCTTGTCTGTTTCTCGTTGCAGGAAATCTAAGGGTAAAAACAGGCAGCTCTGATATTTCTCAGATGGACGATTCATTCAGAAAAAAATATCCTTGGACAATGGCCGCATTTACTGTTGCTGCTTTATCGATGGTTGGTATTCCTCCACTTGCAGGATTTTTCAGCAAGTGGTATTTGGCTTTAGGTACTATCGAGAACAACTCCTGGTTTTATCTTGCTGTAATTCTTATAAGCAGTCTGCTTAATGCAGTGTATTTTTTCCGTATCCTTGAAAAAGTTTATATGAGATCTCCGGAAAAGTACATACCCGTTGATAGTGATATCGCAGAGATACGAAATGAAGAAGTAAAGCCCTCTATGCTGCTGCCGGCAGTTGCTTTAGCTGTAGGATTGATTGTTCTCGGAATTTTTAACGTTTTGTTAGTTGATCAGATTTATAAAATGATGCCCGCAGGATTATAATTCTCAATATTAATTTATAAATGGACATATTTCAAACATATAACTCAATAATTCCTTTTTATGCAGTGATGATATCACTCGCTGTTGTTCCATTAATTATATTGAGCGATAAATCACCTAACCTTCGTGAGTTCTGGACTATTGCTGCCGCTGTAATAAAGTTTATATTGGTTGTTTCATTACTCCCTGCAGCTCTTGAAGGAAAAGAAGCTGTATATTCAATTTTGGAAATTTCACCCGGAATTGAACTTGCTCTTAAAGCAGATCAGTTTGGAATATTCTTCGCATTGATCGCATCAGGATTGTGGATCTTTACATCATTTTATTCTATAGGGTATGTAAGATGCAATAAAGAGAAAAAACAAACTCGTTATTTCGCAAGTTTTGCTGTATGTCTTTCAGCAACAATTGGAATTGCATTTGCTGCAAACCTTTTAACATTTATTATTTTTTATGAAGTGCTCACTATAGCAACATATCCTCTCGTTATACATAAAGAAAATAGGGAAGCTATATCAGCTGGAAGAAAATATCTTCTCTATACGCTTAGTGCCGGAGCAGTTTTAATTGCTGCTGCAGGATTGACATATTCTTATACCGGAATTCTTGACTTTGCTGCCGGTGGAATTTTTGGTGGATTAAATCTTTCACAGGGATCCATAACAGTTTTGTTTATGTTATTTCTTGCGGGAGTTGGTGTTAAAGCTGGTATTATGCCGCTTCATAGCTGGCTTCCTGCCGCAATGGCTGCACCAACACCCGTTAGTGCTTTGCTTCACGCCGTTGCAGTTGTAAAGTCAGGTGTTTTTGGTGTTGTTAGAGTTGTTGGATTTGTTTTTGGTCCTGAAGTAATGCAAAGTTACGGACTTAACAAAATACTATTTGTATTTGCTGCTGCAACTATTATCATAGCTTCACTTATTGCACTGAAGCAGGATAATTTGAAGAAGCGGCTTGCTTACTCAACAGTTGGTCACCTGTCATATATTGTACTTGGAGTTGCACTTCTTTCACCGGCAGGATTCACTGGTGGAATTTTTCATATTGCAACTCATGCCACAATGAAGATCACACTCTTTTTCTGTGCAGGAGCCATTTATGTTAATCTTCATAAAGAAAACATAAGTGAACTGGACGGAATAGGAAAAGTAATGCCCTGGACAATGGCGGCTTTTACTATTGGTTCAATGGGTCTTGCAGGAATTCCCCCTATTAACGGATTTGTTAGTAAATGGTTTCTTGGTACAGGTGCACTTCAGGCAGATATGAATATTGCATTGATAATTCTTTTGCTAAGCGGTTTACTTAATGCAGGATATTTCTTCCCGATTATTCATCGTGCATTTTTCCGTGAAGGTAATGGGTTGGAAAAACATAAAGAAGCTTCGATGATGATGGTTATACCGATAATGATAACAGCGTTCTTATCAGTATTGTTTGGCTTATATCCGGATATGTTTTTTAACTTTTTCGAAATCGCTTTATCGGTTTCGAACAGTGTGATGAAAGGATTTTAAAGATGAAAAAATGGCATTGGTTAATTCTTGCACTCATCACAATGGCTACACTTGTTGCTGAGTTTGTTTTCCTTGCTGACTTTCCCAAAGAGCACTGGTGGAGCTATATTCCTGCATTTTATATTTTATGGGGATTTGTCGGGTGTGCTGGAATAATTTTCATCTCCAAATGGATTGGCAAGCTGCTGCTTCAAAAGAAAGAGGACTACTACGATGCCCTCTGAGTTGATGATTCCTCCGGTAATTTATTTGATAGCAGGTGCATTCCTTTTACCTCTGATGCCAAAGAGTATTCGGTCAGCAGCGTTTATATTATTTCCGTTAATTGCTCTTGCAGTGATCTGGTCATTTCCCGATGATTACTTAATAAAAACTCCCTTTCTCGGTTATGAACTCATTTTATGTGAAGTTACCCGTTTAACCAGAATCTTTGGTACTATCTTTTCACTCATTGCAGTAATTGGAGGCATTTATTCTTATCACGTAAAAGAAACAGCTCATCAATCTGCTGCATTGCTTTATGCCGGAGGAGCACTCGGTGTAACATTCGCAGGAGATTATTTCACTCTTTTCATTTTTTGGGAATTGATGGCAGTTGCTTCCACCTATCTCATCTGGTCCAGAAGAAATGCATCTGCTGAAAAAGCCGGAATGAGATATTTACTGGTACACCTTTTCGGCGGAAGTATGTTATTAGCAGGCATATTGCTGCATGTAAGTCAATCTGGTTCAACAGTAATTACAGCACTTGTTCCTGAAGCTTCCATTTCATCCTGGTTGATACTTGCCGGAGTTGCATTGAATACGGCAATCCCTCCTTTACACGCCTGGCTTGCTGATGCATATCCTAAAGCTACTGTAACCGGAGCAGTTTTCTTAAGTGCATTCACAACAAAGTCTGCTGTGCTTGTTCTTATAAAAATATTTGCTGGATGGGAGATATTAATTTTCTTCGGCGTAATGATGGCATTGTATGGAGTTGTTTATGCAGTACTTGCAAACGACATAAGAGAAATTCTTGCATATCATATTATCAGCCAGGTTGGTTATATGGTTGCAGGTGTTGGCATCGGAACTGAAATGGCATTGAACGGAACAACCGCCCACGCTTTCTCTCATATACTTTATAAGGCATTATTGTTTATGGGAGCCGGAGTTGTTCTTCACACAACAGGAAAAAGTAAATTAACTGAGTTAGGCGGTCTTGCAAAAGCGCAGCCGGCAGTTCTATGGCTTTATATGATTGGAGCTTTTTCAATTTCCGGGTTTCCGTTGTTCAATGGTTTTATCAGCAAATCAATGGTTGTGTCTGCGGCAGGAGAAGCACACTTTGATATGGCAATGTTATTGCTCCTTTTAGCGTCTGTCGGAACATTTTTGCATACAGGTTTAAAGCTTCCTTACTTTACATGGTGGAGCGAACCAAAATCAGAGCTTAATCCTGCTAAACCACCAGTTAATATGATTGCCGGTATGGCAATTGCAGCTCTCTTCTGTACATTATTCGGAGTTTATCCGACATTGCTTTATAATTACTTGCCTTTTGCAGTTAACTATCAGCCATATACTTTGTATCATCTTACGGAAACAGTACAAATACTTTCATTCACTTTTATTGCATTTTGGCTGCTACGAGGAAAGCTCGCTGGTGAGACACTAATAGCTTTAGACACCGATTGGTTTTACCGAAGACCAGCACGCTTAGTTCAAAAAGTTTTTGTCGACAGTGTTAATTTTATTTTCGATTATACCGAATCATTATCTCAAAAGTTTATTAAAGTAGTTGTAATGTATAGTCGTAATCCAGTCCTGATCTTTAAAAGAACTGAAAAAGATACTGATTATGACCCGGACAAATACAGACCAAGCACGCAGCTTTTAACAATAGTAATAGTTTTCAGCTTTATTTTATTTGCAATCATAAGTCTGCTACTTTGATTTGTGTTGTAGTTTAGTTTTTGCATTGCGGATCCAGTAATCATTCAACCTGCTTTTACTGGTCGTAGATCCCTTCAGGGCAGGCAGGTTTTTCAATTGTTCAATCACACATTCAGCTTCATCTCCACACTTTTAATTTTGTCCTTCATAGTTTGCTCACGGTCTATTCTTGTTCCTAATCTAATCGAAGTAGAAATTCTTGGCGCACCCATTTGATGAACAACTTCGTGACATTTTTTTACAGCGGTCATTACTTCGTCCCACTCTCCTTCGATGTTTGTTCCGTAGGCGTGCAGCATAGTTTTTAATCCTGCTTCCTTTAAAATATTTTCGCACTCAGCAATGTATTTAGAAACCGATAACCCTACTCCAATAGGCACTACACAGAGGTCTAAAATTACTTTCATAATATTTACCTGAAATTTTATTTAATAGTTGTGTTAAAGATATACTTTTAATTATTTTCAGTCACCATTATTAACTAAAAATTATAAGGAGGCTTAATGTTAACGGTTGATATTAACTATCTGGCAGTTGTTGTTTGCGGCATAATTTCGATGCTGATTGGTGCAATTTGGTATGGTCCTGTTTTCAGTAAAGTCTGGATGAAAGAAGTTGGCTACACGGAAGATGACCTGAAGAAAGATTTTAATCCGGGAAAAACATACGGACTGGCAGTTGTATCTCACACATTTATGGCTCTGGTGCTTGCATATTTTCTTCAGCTTACAAATGCGTCTGCCATTTTGGAATCTATCCGGATAAGCTTATCAGCATGGTTCGGGTTTATTTTTCTTACCATGTTTATAAACAGTTTGTTTGCAAGAAAAACTTTTAGGCTTGTAGCGATAGACAGCGGATATCAATTGGTTAATATGATTTTATTCGGAATAATACTCGTTTTGTGGAGATAGTTTATTTCACAGTGATCTTCGTAGTCTCTTTGTGGATCTTCGTGAAAGAATACTTTCACGGAGAACCACTGAGATTGCAAAGAGTTACACAAAGATTTAGTACTCTAAATCAATCCAAATGTCTTAAGTAGAAGAATACCGATTGCGATAGTAAATACTGAACCAAGCGTTGAAATAAGAATTATATTTCCTGCAAGTTTTGAATTTGCACCCATAGTTTCAGCCATTATAAAGCTTACTATTGCGGTGGGACATCCGAACAGCACAAACATAATTCCCAAATCCTGTCCTCTGTATCCGAATAAGTAAGCTCCGATTGTGAATACTATTGGTATTACAACAAGTTTTATTGCTGATGAAGTAAATGCAAGCGTTGATGCTTTCTTAATGTTTTCAAGATTCAATGAACCGCCTATACCAATTAATGCAAGCGGCAGCGCAATATCCGATAGAAAGGTGCCTGTTATTTCTGCCAGTGCAGGAAGTTTAAGATTGAAATAAGAAAATGGTATAGCAAATATTACCGCCAGTATTAATGGATTAAACAGAATTTCAATCATCGTCGATTTCATATTCATCTTTTTTTCTTTTCTCATCGGCACGGTTAATACAATAACAGCAAGCACATTATACAGCGGAAGCAGAAAAGCAAGTAAAATAGTTGCTTCACCAAGCGCTTCTTTTCCGAACAGGTTTGAAATAATTGCGAGTCCTATTATGGCAAAGTTTCCTCTGAATGCTCCCTGGATAAATGAACTTTTATCCTTTCCGCTTTTAATAAAAGGAATTGATATGATCCATACAAGAATGAAAGACAGAATTGTTGCAGCATAGATATAAATAATCTGATCTATAGCCAGCGCCTGGCTTAAATCAAGTTCAATAATTTTGAGGAAAATGAATGCGGGAAGTGAGACACTAAAAACAAATTTTGATGTTACATCAACAAAATTTTCATTGATGATTTTTATTTTTTTCGAAAAGTATCCCACAGCAACTATTATAAAAACAGGTGCTACTGTATTTGCAGTAAAGATAATGTTGTCAATCAATTTTCTTCTCTCCTTTAACTGCAATACCCTCATACATAAAGCTGAGAATTCTCAGATCTTCCTTCTGATAATATGAGTTCAATTCTTTAAAAGTAAAACCGGCATCATGAATAAGCTGTTTCATATTTCTGTTAAGATTACATCCATCTGCCCAAATGTTCTGGAATTTATTTAACCTGTGCTGCCATTTTTGAATTTTAGGATTATCAGCCAATCCATGTTCAAGAAAGAAAAAGGCTCCATCGGATTTAAGCACCCGGTGAACTTCCTGCAACGCAGATTCAACTTTATCGATGCTGCATAAAGTGTAAGTTGATACTACAGAATCGAAAGAATTATTTTCGAACGGAAGCTCTTCGCCATTCAAAATGTGGTTTTCAATTTTAAAACGTGATTTATTTATTTTCCTCAAAGCATATTTAT
>DATHSU010000390.1:0-7536 GCA_035463895.1 Ignavibacteriaceae bacterium
CATCTTCAAATTGAAAATCTTTCTGAACATACTCCCAATTATTATAACTATCTAAATTTATTTGTATTGTTCCGGCTGATCCGCGAGCAAAAGCAATTCTTCTTTTATATTCAGGATTACTATAAATCGTAGGCAAGTCACCATCAAAATACTCTTCATCGTTAGAATATGGTTCACCATCAAGATATACAACTATCTTTCCTTCTACATCAACAGACTGATAATCATTGTAATCAAATTCAGGTGCTATAATTCCATATCCCACAAAAACTACAGGCAGAAATGAAGGCATAAATGTTTGCTGACCGGATCTATATAAATAATAATCTTTTCCAAAGTTTAGATATAAAGTATCATTGTTATGAATAAAAGCTAATTCAGAGCTAATAAGAGGTATGCTTCCGTGCATAGGAATATTTTGAAAATAGGAGTTTTCTTTCGTAACCTTTTCAAGTTTATATTCTGAAAATATTTCAGAAATGTATTTAGCAGCAGCATCTCCTCCCCTGGTTCCAACTGCCCTTCCTTCAAGGGAATCGTGAGCAAGTATCTCCAGGTGTTCCCTTATACTTTCCCCGGAAACAGAATTAAAAGCTGAATAAAAAGTCTCCCTGCTCTGTGAAAATAAGAGAACAGAAAAAATATTGATGACTAAAAATAATATTGCGGGTATTTTCATAATTAAATCTAACATACTGCGGCAACATTTGAAATATAAAAAAAGGACACCGCTGATGCAGTGTCCTTTAGTCGAAGGAGAGAGGAGAGAGAACGCACTAACTTACATTGAATTTATTTTATTAAAGACATTTTCCTGGAAATACTTGTCGATCCTGATTCAAGTTTATAAACATAAACTCCCGTTGGTAAGTCAACAGCATCGAAAGTAATTTCGTATGATCCAACTTCTTTATAACTATTTACCAGATTTTCAACCGTCTGACCAAGTATATTATAAACACTTAGCTTTACCATACCCGGTTCAGAAACTGTATAAACAATTTTTGTTGTAGGGTTAAAAGGATTAGGATAATTCTGACTAAGTGAAAACTCCTGTGGAATTATTTCTGAAAAAGTTTCTTTTACATTAGTTACACCTGTGGCTGATAATGCTGTCCAGCCGTTAGTCCATAAAGGGGCATTCGGATCAAAAGCACCAAAATAAGATGTAGTTTGAAAATACGGATCTGTTGGAGCTATTGCACCGCTTGCTGCAGGACCTGAACTATTTGGACGTGGATCTAAATTTCCATCCGGATCACGGCTGATACTATTTAACTGAGGATCTACTATCTGGTTATTATTTGCAGGATTTGTAATATAATTTCTAACAAATTCCTGTGGAATCAAATCATTTATGTTGCTGCCCGCACCAAACAACCACCAGATATTACTATTAAGTACTAAATCACCCTGTTCTAATCTTTCACGACTATCTGCACCAGATGCTAAATCCTCAATAGTAAGAATTCTTCCACCATTTGCACCATTGTATTCGGTAATAATACTATTATAATATTTACCACCAGCATTATCTCTGAAAATGACAGCTTCTGCACCATCACCCTGAGGTGTTGCTGTTTCACCGGGTCCTATATAAGTAGCGTTATAAATGACCGGAATAGCAAAAGGTAATCCGTCTTCCGGCACTGTGCCTCCATCATGCTCGCCAATTCTTCCACCACCTAAAAAAGGATCATGAATTGCGAACCAGAACTGATTTTTTGCAGTCCATCCTTCATCATAATCAAAAGAATCGTCGCCCGGGAAAGCTGAAACCAAATATCTTGAATTAACAGTTCCACCAAACCATTCAAAACTGTCGTCAACGTTTGCGTATACTTCCACATATTCTATTGTTGTTCCTCGGCCAACTCCACCCATTGTTAATCCATTTATTTCATTTCCGGCACCGATTTCAGCGCCTCCATGTCGAATAGACACATATCGTAAAATACCAGAATTTTCATCGTCATTTGGTGTTGAACCGCCGCCGTATAAACCTCTGGGTTCATTTGAAGGTATGCCCTCTATCTGATTTGTTCCTGATGTAGTATTAACAGATGCTCTGCCTAAGATAATAACACCGCCCCAAAGACCTCTGTCTGCATAAGTAAGATCATCAGGATCATTTACGTCATCTGCTTCTGCTGTAAAGATAATGGGGTTTTCTGCTGTTCCTTCAGCAAATATTTGTCCGCCTTGAGAAATAATCAATGCACTTGCATTATCACCAGTAGTAGGAACTGCTTTACCTTTTATCACTGTTCCAGCTTCTATATTCAGAATAGAACCTTGCTCAACGAAAACAAATCCATCTAAAAGATAAATATTATTTGCTGTCATATTATAAGGTGTGCCCGGCGAAATATCTGCATCCTTTACAGTAATTATAGTTTGTGCAATACTAACTGATGATAGTATTGCAATTGTGAAAAATAGTTTAAGAGAACGTGTCATAATGACTCCTATATTATATTTAAATGAATGAATTAATTAAAAGTTATAACCAAAACCGACGGATAACGAAGTACCGGTTTTATACTCTGTCCGTATATATTCTGCACCCTTAAACTCGTGTGTTAATTTGTAAGGAGAGTTTAAGAGGTTTTTAACTGCAACCCTTATATTAAAATTTGATAATATTATTTGTGAAAAAGTCAGATCCAGCATTGGACGTGAGCGTTCAAATATATCTGGTGTGCCTCCGATACTTATTTCTGCAAGTCTGTCCCCGAACACATTATAGAAAAGTGAAATATTTGTTCCGCTATTTATATTGTCATATCCCAATTCTAAATTCAGAATAAAGGGTGATTGACCCTGCAGTTGTCGGGTGGATTCAGCATCAGGATTCAAATTTCTGATTACTTCAAGTTCGCCTTCAGGAATTGAAACTTCAGATTGAATCACCGAAATGTTAGCACCAATCGAAAAATTGCTGAGTAAATCATACACTTCGTCTAATCGTTTTCTTGCCTCTATTTCTAAACCGAACACCTTAGCTTTGTCAATATTTTCGTAAAACACTTCTCCACCCTCGGAAGCGAAAAGCACATTTATTACTCTTTCAATAGGATTCTTTAAGTATTTATAAAATCCACTGACTGCAATTATTTCACCCGGTCTTAAAAACCATTCCCATCGCAGATCATAATTATCAATCAATGTTCTCTTTAAATCCGGATTACCGATAAATATAAAATCAGCGGCAAAATTAAAGTTAGCATAAGGTGCTTTTTCTCTGAAGTTTGGTCTGGCCAAAGTTTTACCATAAGAAGTTCTGATATTCATATTCTCTGTAAGCTGATATATCAGATTTAATGATGGTAATAGGTCTTTATCATCCAGAAAACCTCTTTGATCCTTGCCATAAACATCCATCCTGGCTATCTCATATCTGGCACCGCCAATAAACTTCAAATTATTAAAAATTGGTAATTCCAGCATGCTGTATATAGCAGAAACTTTTTCATAACCGTTGTAATCTCCTCCTTTTGGATCGGGTGTTTCTGTAATAGTATTTGCAAAAACATAACGGTTTCTTGTGGAATCATATCTTAATACTCCAACATTTTCAGGAGAAAAAAAGAATTCCGGATCACCATCATATCTTGGCGCACCTAAAGAAAACTCGCCAAGCTGATACTCAAAACGTCTTTCTGTAAAAGCTCTTTCCTTTTCGTTAAATGCTCCGCCAAACTTGAATTTCGCCTGCTGGTTCTCCCAAACTTTTATTGGTAATGACAAATCAACTACCACTCCTTTGCTGTCTTCATCCATATTTCTAAAATATCTTGAAGGAAGCGGGTAGGTTGATCTTGTTATGCTGTAATTTAATGTCTCATTATTTAAATGATTTGTAAAGTATCGTGCATCAGGTTCTTCCTGAGTTGTGGACGCAATTGTTCCCGACCAATTGACTCCTAAACCAAGCAGATCGTCAAAAATATGTTTACCATGTATCTGATATGATTGAAGATTTCGTTCTGTGTAACTTAAAACTCTGGTTTGCAATATTGCATTTGGATTGTCATTAAACTGTTCTAGCCATCGCCCTTCAAGATATCTTGCTGATGACTGTCCACTTTGAGTATATACAATATCGGCACCAATTTCATGTCTTGAATGAGGTTTAAGATTAAGTGATATCAAGCCGCCCCAATTAACTTCATCTGTTCCTTTTGAATCATTAAGAAATTGCAGTTCACTTAGTGATTCCACAGTGCTAACATCGCCAGTAAGTTTCCATCTTCCGGATTTTCCATTTTCATAAGATGAAAATTCCCTGTTGTAAGAATAACTGCCAATAAAACCTAAAGGCATATTAAATATTTCAGTCTGATCCCCAATTGATAAGGAATAGCTCTGATTCATTGGTGCGGTTTTAAACTTTGGACTCATTTCCGGGGCAAATGATTTTGAAATGTCATCAATTAACTGTGCCTGCTCTGAATCAAATCTGGCTGTTGATGTAGGTGGAATAGTAAGATCATTATTTGATAAAATATCCGGCATTTTTCTGGTACCATCATCCATTCCGAACCAATCTCTTCCACCACCGCTATATGTTAAAAAATTATCCTTTAATGTAGTAACCGAGTTATAAGAAGATGATCCAGATAATTTCAAAGTGAATTGATCAGGATATGATTTGGTTGCAATATCAACTATACCGCCTGAAAAATTACCTGGTTTATCCGGAGTGAATGATTTTAAAGTTACAATGTTATCCAGCACACCGGTTGGAAATAAATCCATATTAAATGATTTCTTATCAGGATCAGCACTGGGAAGTTCCACACCGTTTAAATGTGTACTTGAGTATCTTTCTCCCAATCCTCTTACATAAACATATTTACCACCTACAACTGATGCACCAGTAACTTTAGTCATTGCATCGGCCGCATTAGTACTTCCACTTCTGGATATAAGTTCTGCACTTATAGCGTCGCTTATACTATTTGATCTTTGTCTTAACTTCAATAATGTTGCTTCATTATTTTCGAGCATTCTGGCAGTAACTATAACCTCTTCAGTTTCGATGGTTTCAGAGGAAAGTGTGATATCTATTTTTGTTGTCTGATCAGCTTTAACTTCAACTCCTGTAACTGTTAGTTTTTTATAACCAACCATTGAAGCTATCAGATTATAAAATCCGGTTGGAACACTTCGGATAATGTAAGAACCATTCAAATCACTCGCAGCACCTAATGATGTTCCTTCTAAAAATATATTTGCACCAATTAATTCTTCTCCCGTAGATAAATCTATTATCTTTCCGCTTATTGCACCTGTGCTTTGCGGAAATAAATTTATACTGAACAACACAGTTATTGCTGAAACTGCCAGTAAATTATTTATTGTTTTTTTTGTAAACATTTTTTTATTTAAGCACAGTGAATGAAAAATGGTGTATAAACTCATTTTCTCTCTCTCCTTTTAATTAAATTAATTTTTTCTTCGACGAGGCAAATCTAAAGGTTCAATGTTAACAGAATGTTAAGGCAGTGTTATCAGATTGTTAAGTCTTTGTAAAGTGTGATTTTATAAGGAATTTTTTGAGTTTTGCGGGGATTCTGAGGGATTATTTACACTAAAGGAATATTTCCGTTAAGGATTGCAATAATTCCAACATTTCAACTGAATAGGTCATCTTATGCAAAACTGTTAAACCTTCGAGGTTTTACTAAATAGATATTTAATTATTCGCATAATTCTTAATTATTTCAGGTAAACTCTAAGGTTTTTATGAAATGTGCTTAACGTAAGTAAATAACTATTACCGTTTACTAGAAGTATATTTTATTACTTCCGCTTTTTCCAGAGTGATAAGACCAGCACAATCTGATGTTTCAAATATTTCATTAATCACAGGAATGAATTTTTCGATCTTTTCAATAACATCAACTATTTCCACAATGATGGGCATATCGGAAGAAAGTGCTAAAAGTTTACTTGTATGAATAACACTGTTTCTGCCGTAACCCATAATTCCCCTGATAACTGTTGCACCGGCTAATCCGTGCTCTCTGGCAGATAAAACAATTTTCTCATAAACCGGCATGCCCTTATACTTTTCACTTTCACCGATGAATACTCTGAGCAGTTTTGCTTCTCCAAGTTCTTTCATATCATCACCCTATTGCTTTAGATACAATGTAAGCTAAATAAATCGCTATCAGACAAAGGAAAACACTTCCCAGAACATTTGTTGTTGCTAAAAGAAATTGAGAGTTTCTTATCAGGTTTAAAGTTTCATAAGAGAAAGTAGAGAAGGTTGTAAAACCTCCGCAAAGTCCGACTGTAAGGAACAATCTGACCTGTGGTGAAAGGAAATCTTTTTCATCCAGGTAATACATAATAAATCCAAGTGCAAAACTTCCTAAAATGTTTACCACCAAAGTACCATATGGAAAAAAGGATTCAACTTTTTTCTGAATGAATGAGGCTAATCCATATCTGAGCATTCCGCCAATAGCTGCTCCAACTGAAATTACAAAATAATTTATCATTGCATAGTCCTTATCCATTCACAAATCAAATCCACAGCTTTAACAGTAGGTGCACAATGAGTTTCAAGAAATTCTTCGTTAAGTTCATCTTTACCGTTCAAATGGGCAACCGCTTCCATTGCTTTAGCACCATCGAAATCTACAAATGAAAGGCGCGCAGTTAATTCATCTACCGGTCTGCCGAAACTTGCGCCGGGAAGTATAGCAACACCGGCTTCTTCCAGCAGTTTATCACAAAATTTAATGCTTGTTGTTATACCCTTCTCCGCAAGCTTTTCCCTGTATGATGAGAAATCCGGAAAAAGATAAAATCCACCGGCGGGTTTTGGTACAAAAACATTATGTTCTTTTAGTTTTTTTGCTAAGAGTAATCCTAATTTTTCCAGAATCTTTCTTGCATTCCATAAATATTTTTCAATAGTATCGCCCCCTTGAAAAGCTCTTACAGCAGCATATTGAATAGGTGCACTTGTAGCAGTAAAAGTTTCACTGGCCATAACTGCCATTGAGTCCAGAAGCCATCTGAGAGAATGAGGAAAAACAAATGTACCAAGCCGCCATCCGCCAGCTCCGCACCATTTACTCAATCCTCCGCTCAGAATAGTTCCTTCGGGATAATAACGGCAAATCGATATATGCTTTCCCTTGTAATGCAGCTCGCCATATATCTCATCGGAGAGTAAAACAAGTTTGTATTTTCTTGCTACGTGGGCAATCTTTTTTAATTCATCCTGAGTATAAGTAACACCGACAGGATTAGAAGGATAATTAAGTATTACTATTCTTGGTCTGGTTGGATCCTCTTTGCAATGTTCTTCAAGTTCCTCTGCGGTTAATCTCCAGAAATTTTCTTTTTTAGTCTGAAGCCAATCAACATTTCGTCCAATTATTTTTGCCTGCGGCGCATAAGAAACCCAACTGGGAGTTGGAATAAGCAAATCACCATAATAAACATACTGAAGCATAAACATTAATTCTTTTGAACCGGGACCAATCAAGACATCTTCTGCGGTATGACATA
>DATHSU010000391.1:0-1607 GCA_035463895.1 Ignavibacteriaceae bacterium
CTATTATTAAAGAAGGATCTGGAGTTGCTTGCCAATGACTCTTACCTTGAGATAGCAGCCAAAAAGATGGGCTTGAAAAGTGTTTCTGAGTTAAAAAAAAAACTAGACATCAAGCCCTGATGAAGACAATTGACAAGGCCAAAAAAGCAAGGGTATCCGGTGTCGAGGAGATATGCAAACTCTTTGACCTTAAACGTGATGCGTACTACAAATACCAGAAACGACAAGTACAAAAGAAGGTGGTTGTCTCACAGGTAGTGGAGCTGGTGAAGAAAGAGCGCCGGTACCAGCCGAGAGTAGGTACCAGGAAGCTACATAAAGAATTATGCAGCGCCTTTGAAAATGAAAATCTGAAAATCGGAAGGGACCGTCTTTTCGATATACTCAGGCAGTACAATATGCTGGTTAAAAGGAAGAAAGCAACTTGTAGGACAACCAACTCTTACCATCATTTTCACAAGTACAACAACCTTATTAAGGACCTGAACATAACAGCTCCTAACCAGGTTTGGGTATCAGATATCACATACATCCGAACGGTGAAAGGATTTTGCTATTTAGCACTGATTACAGACATGTATTCACGCAAAATCGTCGGATATGATATAAGTGATTCACTGGAACTTGCGGGTTGCCTTAGGGCCCTAAAACTAGCCCTAAGGCTAACCCGCACACCATCCGGATTAATACACCATTCCGACAGAGGTGTGCAGTATTGTAGTAATCTTTATGTAAGTGAACTTAAAAAGCGCGGAGTTAAAATCAGCATGACTGAAGAAAACCACTGCTATGAAAATGCTTTAGCAGAAAGAGTTAACGGCATTTTAAAGGACGAGTTTTATCTTGATCAATGCTTCTTTAATACAAGAAGTGCTTGCCTGGCCGTCAAAAATGCTATTAACATTTATAATTCCAAAAGGCTTCACTTATCTTTAGACTATAAAACACCAGATATGGTCTTTAAAACTGTTGCTTAATTTAATGTTAAACCTGTAGCCATATTTTAGGACAAGACATTGTTTGGTAACGTTACTTTTAGTAAGCGACAAAAAGAAAAATATTAACTTAGCATCTTCGGTCTCTGCCACTGACCTAACTTCTGGTAATATTCTAACATAAACCTGCATGGATATGAGAAAAATCTTGATGCTTTTAGTTGTTCTTACTTTAATCTGCCTTATAATGACTTTCTCTTGTAGCAGAAAAGAAGAAAAATCACTCTCATATTACAGGAATCCAAATAATAAGGTAGTGAAAAATAACATTGCATTTCTCGACCCAGTTGATACAATAATTATTCAAGTTCCCCCTGGGAAAGGGACTTATTTTCTTCAGAAGTACTTATATAATGATTCCGTGCTTTATGGCGTTTCATTATATGAAAAATCAACAATAGATGTTTATAATATTGAAAGTAAACAGTTTGTAAATGAAATAAAAATTGACCCGGGTCCAACCAGAACCCTCTCTATATCAAATTTCACAGTTGCTTCTCCAGATAGTATATACATAATCCCCTCGCCTCTGCTGGGAGTACATCTATATAACTCAAAAGGAGAACTAGTCAAAATTTGGAATAAAGATGCCCTTCAAATCAATGAGTCTTT
>DATHSU010000392.1:0-5063 GCA_035463895.1 Ignavibacteriaceae bacterium
TTAACTGACACTTCACCGAAAAAAGGAATAATACCGAATCCAAACCATTCGAATTCAGCAACGATATTCTTATCAGGAAAGAATGAGAGCTTACTGAAAAGCAGATATACAGCAGCTATGAATGAAACTGTAATAATTAAGTTTTCAAAAATGAAAACAGATTTAATCTTTTTGCCGAGCAATAATGTAACTACAAATCCAAGCAGCGGCAGAAACAGAACAGCAATAGCAATATTTATTAAAAGGGATTCGTGCATTTAATCTCTCAGCTTATCAACTTCATCAATATTAACAGTTGCAAGGTTTTTATAAATATTAAGTACAATAGCCAGTGCTATGGCTGCTTCAGCAGCAGCCAAAACAATTACAAAAAGTGCAATAAGTTGTCCATCTAGTCCAAAGTTTCCAAAACGAGAAAAAGCTATAAAATTTATATTGGCAGCGTTAAGAATTAATTCTATTCCCATAAGCACAAGTACCGCATTTTTACGGGTAACAATGGCATAAATTCCCATCGAAAAAAGAATAGTGCTGACAACCAGGAAGTGATTTAATCCTACTTCCATTTTATTACCTTCTTGCTATTGATGCTGCACCGATTAGTGCAATTAATAAAATAATACCTAGCAGCTCAAAGATCAGAACATATTCCTGCATTAGTAGATGACCTAGTGCTCCGGTGGTGTTAAGAGGTAATTCAGTATCCACAATTTTCCAGTTTGAATTGATCATTGCGGCAAGTAAAGCACCTGAAAATAATCCAACGCCAATTACTGCTCCAAAAACATTTGTGCTGCCGGTTTTAATTTCAACATTTGTGATTTTATTTGTGAGCATTACACCGAATAGCATAAGTATAAGTATACCGCCTACATAAACAATCAGTTGTACTATTGCAACAAAGTCTGCACCCAATAAAACATAGATACCTGCTACACCAAAAAATGTAAACAAGAGAAAGAACGCTGAATGAACTACATTTCTGTTGGTTACAACGAAGAAACCGGAAATCAATGTTAGTGCAGCGAATAAATAAAATATTAAATCATAAATATTCATTACATTCTTCCTAACTTGTCTGCTTCACGTTCGTTATAATGTCTGTCGAGTCTTTCAAGTTTTTCACGTTTTTCTTCTTTAGTAAGAGTAGAGAATTCATAAATTAGTTTATCTCTATCGAATTCAGAAAACTCATAAACATCTGTCATATAAATACATTCGGTAGGGCAGGGGAATACACACAATTGACAATAACAGCATTTAGCAAAATCTATATCAAATCTTGTAACCCACAAAGCTTTCTTTTTTCCATTTGAAGTCTTTCCAAGATCATCACCGGGTATTGATTTCACAGTTTCAATGGTTATGCAGTTAACAGGACAGGCTCTGGCACATTGGTCGCATCCGATACAATCATCCATATTAACATAAAGTCTGTTTCTTTCGCGTTCCGGAAGCTGCAGTCTTACTTCAGGATATTGAATTGTAACTGATGGGATAAAAAGATGTTTAAATGTTATCTTCATCCCTGTCCAGACAGTTGAAAGAGCATTGAATATATTTGAGAAATATTCTTTCATTATAAAATGGTAATAAGCCCAATAATAATAAGATTTACAAAAGAAATTGGAATAAGGTATTTCCAGCTGACAGTCATAAGTTGATCAACTCGTAAGCGTGGTAAAGTCCATCTCAACCACATTTGAACTAGAACTAATCCTACACCTTTAATTGTGAACCATAGGAATTGTTCAATCGGAACAAGCCATTCTGCTCCAATCAGATTTCCTAAATATCCAAAAGGTGATTGATAACCTCCGAGAAAAAGTGCAGCGACGATTGCGGATACTGCAAACATATTGGCATATTCAGCCAGGAAGAACATTGCGAATTTCATGCCTGAATACTCAGTATGAAAACCGGATACTAATTCAGATTCTGCTTCAGGAATATCAAATGGGGTTCTGTTAACTTCTGCAAGTGTTGAAATATAAATAATGATAAACCCGATTAGCATAAAAGGAATAAGCAGCAGCTTCTGTAGTATATCATAGTTGCCTCCGAATAAATTCCAGTTCCAGAAATAACCTGTTTGCATCTCACTGAGTGTATAGAGATTCATAGATCCCGTCATCATAACCAGACTTAACACAACAAGAATAGTAGGTATCTCATAACTGATGATCTGCGCTACAGCTCTCATTGCACCAAGCAATGAGTACTTATTATTTGAAGCCCATCCTGCCATTAAAATTCCGGCAACAACTAATCCGGTAACAGCAATTATAAGAAATATGCCAAGGTCAATCTGGGCACCGATAAAAATACTTGTAAAAGGTATAGCTGCAAATGCTGCATAACTTCCGACAAAAACCAAAACAGGAGCAATGTTGAACAATAGCTTATCATTATCTTTTGCAATAATATCTTCTTTCTGTATCAGCTTAATTATGTCAGCGATAGTTTGAAGCACACCGTGATAACCAACCCTCATAGGGCCTAATCTATCCTGCATGTGAGCCGAAACTTTCCTTTCAAGGTAAACTGCTACCAAAGCGAATGGCAGAATAAATAGAAATAACGGCAGCATAGCTACTATTACTGCTGATAAAACAGGACTTCCTGTTAAATTATTGATAACATCATAGATCATTCACGATCAATTTCTCCTAATACAATATCAATACTGCCAAGTATTGTGATTACATCAGCAACAAGATGACCGCGGCATAATTCATCCATTATCTGAAGACTAACAAATGATGGCGCTCTTACCTTAACTCTGAACGGATTAATAGTGCCGTCGCTGATAATAAAGTAACCAAGTTCTCCTCTGGGATTCTCGACACGTGAATAAATCATTCCTGCCGGTGGTTTGATTCTTTTGGGAATTGCTGATGCTATGTCTCCATCAGGTAGTGTGTCTAATGCCTGCTCAATGATTTTTAAACTTTCTTCCATTTCGCACACACGCACGTAATAGCGGTCCCAGCTATCGCCAACAGTTCCTGCTTTACCTTCACCAACAGGAATTTCATAATCAAACTTATGATAAACCGAATAAGGATCATCCTTTCTTAAATCCCAATTAATACCACTGGCCCGTAAGTTAGGACCGGTTACACCATAATTAATCGCTGTATCAACAGGCAGAATGCCTACATTGGCAGTTCTGTCAATAAATATTTTATTATAGGAAAGAAGATTATTCAGTTCTTTTATATTTGGTTTGAAATCTTTAATGAATTCTCTGGTGAGTCTTACAAAATCCGGGTGAAGATCATGTGAAAGACCGCCTATCCAGATATAGTTATATAGTAATCTGGCTCCGCATGTAATTTCAAATAAATGCAAAATCTTTTCTCGATCGCGGAAACAATATAAAAAAGGAGTGAAAGCTCCAATATCAACACCGTATGTTCCTAAAGCCACGAGATGTGATGCTATTCTTTGAAGTTCACCCATAATCACTCTGATATATTCAACTCGTTCGGGAACTTCAATCTTTAATAGTTTTTCTACTCCAATTACATAACCGATTTCATTGTACATCGATGCAAGGTAGTCCATTCTGTCTGTGTATGGAATAACCTGCGGATAGGTCATAGCTTCTGCATGTTTTTCAAAGCAGCGGTGAAGATATCCTATGTGCGGAGTGATTTTGGTAATAAGCTCACCCTCAAGTGTTATCTCGAGTCTGAGCACTCCGTGAGTGGATGGGTGCTGTGGACCCATATTAAGAACCATTTCTTCAGTTCTTACACCTGATTTATTTTCAATATTTTCTTTGGATTCAAATGACATTTAATTGAACAACAAACTTTTAAATTATCAGAAGTAATTAAATCTTCCTTAATAAGGAACTTTCATTCCCTGGTAAAACTCAGGATTTTCGTAATCTTTTCTTAAAGGATAACCAGCATCCCAATCATAGGGCATCAGGATTCTATTAAGATCAGGATGGTTAATAAATTTTATACCGAACATATCGTAAGCTTCACGTTCATGCCAGTCAGCGGATCTCCAAATTTCAACAACAGATGCAACTTCCGGTTTGTCTCTGTCTGTTGAAACTTTAATTAAAATTTTGTGCTTTAATTTTATTGATTCAAGGTGGTAATAAACGCTTATTGTTCCGCCTTTCATTGTTTCTTTGCCAGAATCGTCTTTAGCTTTTTCACCATTAAAATCATCTACGCCCGAAAGATTTACCAATGAATCAAATTCAAGTTCTGAATCTTCATAAAGGAATTTACATACTTTATCTATCTCAAGAGCAGGAACAATTATAAAGGGTTCAACAGGAATATCTGTTTTAAATATCAACTCAGTTTTATCAAATTTTTTCTTAAGAATTTGAAATATTTCTTCCGGTTTTTTCATACTTTCTTATCTGAAATTCTTTCTTCTCTGATCTTTTCCTGTAATTTTAATAATCCTTCAAGCAGTGCTTCGGGTCTGGGCGGACAACCTGGTACATAAACATCAACAGGAATTACTCTATCCACTCCTTTTAGAACATGATATCCGTGCTCCCAGTATGGTCCGCCGCAATTGGCACAGCTGCCCATAGAAATTACATATTTGGGATCAGGCATCTGTTCGTATAAACGCTTTATTCTAATTGCCATTTTAAGAGTAACAGTACCGGATATGATAATTACATCGGATTGCCTTGGAGAGGGTCTTGGAATCACACCAAACCTGTCAAAGTCATAATGTGAAGCTGAAGTAGCCATCATTTCGATAGCACAACAGGCTAGCCCAAAACCCATTTGCCATAACGATGAGAGGCGTGCCCAGTTGAATAGATCTTCAACTTTTGTTATTACTATATTACTGTCAGTAAATTCTTTATCTAATAAACCCATATTCTAAACTTGATGAGCTTCAGTTTTAACAGCCGAAGATTTTTTTTCTAAAACAGGTGGTCTTAAAACTGGTCTTTCCCATTCCAAATCGCCCTTTCCCCATTCATATGCCATTCCGAGTCCTAATAGAATAAGAAAAATTGCTCCGACAGTAAAACCCATTAAACCATAATCCTGATAAACTAAAGCCCA
>DATHSU010000393.1:0-3407 GCA_035463895.1 Ignavibacteriaceae bacterium
TTATTGCTTACTGGGTAATCGGTCTTCCATCTGGATATTTGCTGGCCTTTATTTTTGATCTGGGGGTTGAAGGCATCTGGATCGGTTTGTCTTTAGGATTATTCTGTTCAGCAATACTTCTAACATTAAGATTTAATTATAAAAGCAGGCATCCCGTAACCATATAATTATTTAGTCTGTTACAAGATGCGTAATAAATTCTTTTTCTACTCTTTCAAATAATATTTTTTCAGATTCATCTCTTCCTGTGATCTTAATATTATTAGTTCGGATTTTTTTCGATTTCGAAGAAACTACAACCACAGGTATCTTTAATTCTCGAGCTATTAAAGCAGCATTTCTGCTGCCGGTTTTATTTATTATATCACCTTTTTTCAAAATAACATCACAACCTAAAAGCAATAAGTCAGCTTTTTTAAGGTATTTCTGAATAGCAGAATCTGGGATAACAGTTGAGTGTATTCCGTGTCTTTTAAGTTTATCAGCAAGTATTTTTCCTTCACCACCCGGATTGGAACGCAATACAATAACTATAAGTTCTCTGTTTAACATGTGCCATCGTTTAATAACTTCAAATGTTGTTTTGCTGTTCGATAAGGTTAATATATTTTTATAATTCTTTATATAATCCGGCAGTGAATTGAAGATTTTGTCGTAGGTTACTTTCTCAAGCCTAATAACGGAAGAAAGATAAGATCTAATAAATTCCTGATCATTAGTTTTTAGTGTTTTATTAAGATTATTCAGTTGATTCTTTATAACTGCAAAATGTCCAAGCTGTCGGCGAGCCATTTTAATTTCCTGCTCAATTGAATCACCTGCGGAATTTTTTTTTCTGAAGTACCTGAATAATTTCGTGAGAATTTCAGCAGAACCGGAGGTTTTATCATTCATTATATTTTCAAAATTGTTTTCCACTTACTTTAGATCTGGTTTAACAACTCATTGACTTCAAAAATTTTCTCAGATGCTGAATTCCGTGATGTTATATAAGACGATAAATCTTTATACAATTCACGCTTTGAATTAAAATTTTTAAGATAAAAAACCCGGACGTTATTCCTGTTCTTAATCAGCCAGTTCAATGAGATTTTCATTTTTTCAATATCTTCATCTAGAGGGTTAGTTTCATTCTGCACAGTTGAACTAAAGTAGTCATCAAGTGCTTCTTCAAATCTGTCTTTTTTATCAAGCAGATATTTTTTGATAAAAATTCTGCCGTTAATCATAAGCAGATAATCTTTGCCCCAGGCTGCATCAATTTCAAAAACAACTTTTGCATTGTTTATGGGTTCAGCGAGTAATGAGTTTTTATGTACCTGTGCAAGTATAAGATCAAGCAGCTCCTTAACTTCAGCAGCTTTTTCGTACTTTTGCTGCGAAGAAAATAATTTCATTTTATTAAGCAGTCTGTTTAGCGCTGTTTGATTTTTTCCTCCAAGGAAATCGTAAACGTGTTTTAATTCTTCATTGTACAAAATCATATTTTTAGGATCAATCAAACAGGGAGCAGTGCATCTTTCGATATCCTTGAGAAAACAGCCCTTGCCTTTTATAAGCTCTTTATCATTACATTCCCTCAAAGCAAAAGTTTTGGTTAGTACATCGAATAAAATTCTTGTTTTCTTTTTAGTCGTAAACAAGCCGAAATAATCATTGCCGTCAAAGTCAAAATGATTAGTTATTTCCAGATCAGGAACCTTGTGAGTTGTATTAATTCTTAAAAAATATTTATTTCCGTACGACTTTAATTGCTTGTTGTGTTTTGGATTTACTTTTTTAATTAATTCGGCTTCAAGCAGTAATGCAGTCAATTCGGAGTTTGTTATTTCCACTTTAAGCCGAGCAGCCTGCTTAATAATCTTTTTAGGTTTTTTCTGCGCAGAAATGGAAAAATAGCCTTTCATTCTTTCTCTTAATGATTTTGCTTTACCTACGTATATGATTTCATTTTTTTTGTTCAAAAAGTAATATATACCGGGTGATTCAGGAACTGACCCTACGTCATCGGCAAGATCTTTTTTAATCTTTAATGCTGGCTTAGAACTTATGCTGCTCTGGTAATCTAATAAACTCTGCATTGAAGATATTTGATTGTTCTTCTTTAACTGCTTAATAAGTTTAATCAATATTCTTGCGGTTGTTTCCGCATCAGATAATGCCCTGTGTGAATCAGAGTTCTTTATTTTTAAATGCATAGCAACTGAACCAAGGGATCTGCTTTTGAGAAACGGGAATATCCGGCGGGCTAATTTTAGTGTACACAAAGTATTAAAATCCGGTGTCTCATATCCGCAAAGACTTAATTCATTTTTGATGAAAGAAAAATCAAATGGAAGATTATGTGCTGTAAGAATCGAGTGTTCTGTAAATGCAAGTATTTCGTCAACTAAATCTTTGAATGCAGGCGCATCTTCAACATCTTCGTTTGAAATGCCTGTAAACTGTGTTATAAATGATGGTATATAAGTATCAGGATTTAATAAAGAATGAAACTTAGAGACTATTTTTAGTTTTTCAACCCTCACCATTCCGATTTCAATAATCCTGTTTTTTACAGCGGATAAGCCGGTAGTTTCAACGTCAATTACTGTGAAGGATGCTTCTTCAGGTTTAAGATCAGGTAAATAGTTAGCGGACATAAAAAATTGAGATTAAATATGCTCTTATCAGTAAACTTCTTTTAAATTCACATTCAATTTAGATATATTGTTAATAAAAATTACAAATTATGTCTTCATTTAATATTCTCTTCATCGGTGATATAATTGGCAAACCCGGATTGGATTTAGTCCAAACCTGGCTGCCAGGATTAATTCAAAAATATAAACCGGATTTAGTTATTGCTAACGGCGAAAATGCATCCGATGGTAAAGGCTGCACTTCTAAAGAAGGTCAGATCTTATTTGATCTCGGTGTACATGTGATTACAGGTGGTAATCATACATGGGACAAGCATCAGTCGCAGGATTATCTTAAATCCGAACCGAGAGTGCTAAGACCTCTCAATTACCCAAAAGGTACTTATGGAAACGGATTTATTATTACAGAAACAAAAAAGGGGAAGGCAGCAGTTCTAAATCTTCAGGGCAGAACTTTTATGAGCCCCTTAGATTGTCCCTTCAGGTCAGCAGACTGGGCACTTCAGAGAATTAAGAGTGAAACCAAAGTAGTTATACTGGATTTCCACGCAGAAGCTACAGCAGAAAAAATGGCAATGGGGCATTACCTTGATGGAAAGATTAGTGCTCTGATAGGTACACATACGCATACACAAACTGCAGACGAAAGAATTCTTGCTGGCGGTACTGCATTCATTACAGATGTGGGTATGTCAGGTCCTTATGATTCTGTGATAGGTATGAAAACAGTTGCAGCCATAAACAGGTTTCTTTACCAGACACCTC
>DATHSU010000394.1:0-3468 GCA_035463895.1 Ignavibacteriaceae bacterium
TACAATATTCTACAAAATCTTAACATTAAAGGTTCAATAATGTTGAAAACTATTCTTATCACTGCTGTTTTATTATTTCAAACCGGACTGCTTGCTCAATTTCAATATCCGGAAACAAAAAAAGGTGATGTTGTTGATGACTACCACGGTACAAAGGTAGCTGACCCATACCGGTGGCTGGAAGATGATCACTCTGAAGAAACCAAAGCATGGGTGACTGAACAGAATAAAGTAACGTTCGGTTATTTAGAAAGCATTCCTTTCAGAGAGAAGATTAAAGAAAGATTTACCCAGATATTTAACTATCCGAAATACGGCGCACCCTTTAAATCCGGTGACAGGTATTACTTCTTCAAGAATGATGGCTTGCAGAACCAAAGTGTAATGTATGTAAAGAATGATATTAATTCAGAAGCAAAAGTTTTCTTTGATCCTAATAAACTCTCTGAAGATGGTACCAAAGCATTGAGCACTTTTTCTTTTTCTGATGATGGGAAGTATCTTGCTTACGGTGTTTCAACAGGGGGCTCGGATTGGAATGAGTTTTTTGTGATGAATACCGAAACACAGGAACAATTATCCGATCATCTTAAATGGATAAAATTCTCCGGCATTGCATGGAAAGGAGATGGTTTTTACTACAACCGATTCCCTGAACCAACCGGCTCAGAGCTTTCAACTAAAAATGAATACAGCAAAGTTTATTATCATAAGATTGGTGATGATCAGAAAAATGATAATCTGATTTATGAAGATAACGACAGACCAAACCGCGGTTTTAGTGCTCAGACTACGGATGATGAAAGATACTTAATTATTTATATGCGTGAAGGCACAAGCAACAATGGTTTTATGGTAAAAGATCTGTCTGATCCAAACGGAAAATTCATAACCATTACTGATGATCTTAAAAACAATTATGCTGTGCTTGATAATATTAATGATAATTTATTAGTCCGCACAGATTACAATGCACCGAACTACCGGCTTGTTCTTGTTGATCCGAAAAATCCTGCAAAAGAAAATTGGAAAGACATTCTGCCGGAAAAGAAAGATGTTCTGCAGGGAGTAAGAATTATTGGTGGAAAACTGATTGCGACTTATATGCAGGATGTGGCTCATCATGTCTACCTTTTTGATTTAACAGGAAAACCGGAAGGTGAAATTGAACTGCCTTCACTTGGCACCGTAGGATTCAGCGGAAAGAGGAATGAGAACATTGCTTTTTATACATTTACTTCATTTACATATCCGGGAACGATTTACAAGTTTGATGTAAGCACGAAAAAATCCGAATTGTACCAGCAGATAGAACTGGACTTTGATTTTGACAATTATGAAACCAAACAGGTTTTCTATGAAAGCAAAGACGGAACAAAAATTCCGATGTTCATTGTTCATAAAAAAGGATTGAAGCTTGATGGAAACAATCCAACTTATCTTTATGCTTATGGCGGATTTAATTCAAGCCGACTTCCAACATTCAGCACTACAAGACTTATGCTTCTTGAAAATGACGGCATTTATGCTTTAGCCAACTTACGCGGTGGCGGTGAGTACGGCGAAGCGTGGCACAAGGCAGGTATGCTCGATAAAAAACAAAATGTGTATGATGATTTTATAGCCGCAGCAGAATACCTTATTAAAGAAGGTTATACATCTCCGTCAAAGCTGGCAATTGCTGGCGGTTCAAACGGCGGCTTGCTCATCGGCGCCGTGATAAATCAGAGACCGGAATTATTTCAGGTTGCTTTGCCAGCAGTTGGTGTAATGGATATGCTTCGCTATCATAAATTTACAATCGGATATTACTGGGCTGTTGAGTATGGCTCAAGCGATGATCCTGAACAGTTTAAATATCTTTACGCATATTCTCCATTGCATAATATAAGAGAAGGATTGAATTATCCTGCTACATTAGTAACAACTGCTGATCACGATGACAGGGTTGTTCCGGCACATTCATTCAAGTATATAGCAGAATTGCAGAATAAGTATAAAGGTGAAAATCCGGTTATGATACGTATAGAAACACAGGCGGGACACGGCGCAGGCAAACCAACATCTAAAATAATTGAAGAGGTTGCGGATGTGTGGTCTTTTGTGTTTTATAATCTGGGAGTTACACTGAAGTATTGATAAAAGTGGAGTTCACCTCTTAGGATACCTCCACTTAAGGGATTCTTTTTAATTTATAATGTTGTTTATATTAAAGCAGACCAAAAGGAGTATCATGTGAATTACAGAGAAATAATTACTGCCGATCCCTCAATTATGCTGGGCAAGCCTATAATAAAGGGAACACGTATTACCATTGAGCTGATAATAAAAAAACTCTCTGAGGGTTTAACTATTGAGGATTTGCTTGTTTCATATCCTCAGCTCAAAAAAGAAGATGTGCTTGCAGCACTAGCTTATACATCCGATGTAATTGCAAAAGAGGAAATCTTTGCAGCTTAAATTTCTTGCTGATGAAAGCGTAAATTTTAATATAGTAAGGGTTTTGCGAGCCCTCAATTATGAGGTTCTTTCAGTTCTTGAGGAAAGACGAGGTTCAAGTGATTTTACTGTTTTAGAATTTGCAAAAGAGCTTGAAGCAATTTTATTGACTGAAGATAAAGACTTCGGTGAGTGGGTTTTTGCTTATCACATTAAAAATCTAAGTGTCATACTGCTCAGATATTCCCCGGATGAAACGGACCAAATAGTACAAAGCCTCACTAAACTCATTGGAACGTATAAAGAGTCATTATTTAATAAATTCGTATTACTAAAAAAGAATAATTTCCGTATCAGGGATTTATAAGTTTCAACAATTACTTTGTGGAGTCCACCTTAAATGTGGTATCCAAATTTTTCGTTTACCTGAGAATAAGCATCTTCTTCGAATCAGTAAAACCATTAACCTGTAAAGTATAGATGTAAACACCGCTTGAAAGATTGCTTGCATCGAAATTCACTTCATAATTACCAGGTTCTTTGGTGGAATTAACTAGAACGGCTAATTCTGAACCTAGTATATCATATACTTTTAGAGTTACCCAGCCATTTTCTTTAACTGAGTATCGGATTAGTGTTGATGGATTAAACGGGTTCGGATAATTTGGGTAAAGCTGATACTCCCATATCTTTATTCCAAGATCTCCTCTGACACTGACAATTGTGCCGTACTGAACACCACCTATTATTGCTCCTGTTATAAATATCTCATTTCCTTGTTCTGCAGCTCTTCTCGCTAATCCGATACCCTTAGCTAATTCGTATAATACATAATAAAAACTGCCGCAATACGTTGTATCACCTGTCAGTGTATCTATAACAGCCCCACAAAAAGTTTTTGAAAAAGTATTGAAATTTAATGTTGAATAATACTTGTTTAATGTCCAACCCAAACAGGGAAAATTAAGTTCTGGATCGGGATGGTTTGAGCTTATACAATTCGTCCATATTGTGGAGTCAGGGACGTTT
>DATHSU010000395.1:0-10943 GCA_035463895.1 Ignavibacteriaceae bacterium
CGGCATTATTTCACTTCATCCTCTGAATCAAATTTTCTGCGAATAATTGAAAATCAGTTTGATAGAATTTTCTTTTTAAAAGAATGTATAAAATATCCGCACCATATTGAAGTGCTGGTAAATCTGACTGCCAACAGCAACTACCTGTCCGATATTCTAGTCCGTAACCCTGAATACTTTTTTATTATAACTAATCCTGATAAGCTCAGGAATCCATTAAGCGATAAAGATTATGAAAAACTTGTTTATGAAACAGTTATGAGATTTAAAACATTTGAAGGCAAAGTTAATGCCCTTAGAAATTTAAAGAGAAGAGAACTTCTAAGAATTGGTGTAACGGATATTTATCTTAATGAAAAGCTGGAAAGAGTAACCGGTGAACTTTCACTGCTCGCAAAATCAATAACCTCAGCTGTATTCGATTTATGCTATCAGGAAACACTGGCAAAATATAAAATTGAAAAACTATCAAATAAGTATTGCCTGGTTGCGCTTGGCAAATTAGGCGGTGGTGAACTCAATTACAGCTCTGATATTGACCTGATTGCATTTACTGATAAAAATACTTTAGTCAACAGGAAAATTTATTTTAATCAGATACTAACCGAAGCAATACAACTTTTTATTGAACAGGCGTCTTCAATTACACCAAAAGGCTTTCTTTACCGCGTTGATTTCCGTTTACGACCGGACGGGCGTAATGCTGCTCTGTGTGCTTCACTTAATCAATACCTGCATTATTATGAAACGCGCGGTGATGATTGGGAAAGACAGATGCTGATAAAATCGGGTTTTATCTGCGGAAGTTCTTCGCTATACAATAAGTTCTTTTCCTTTGTTGAAAAGTTTACTTATCCATCATCATTCCGGGTCTCGCCATTGATGCAGATAAAAAAATTAAAAGCTAATATCGAAAAATCTGTGACTGGTGAAACCGATATAAAACTTCTGCCCGGCGGTATACGCGATATAGAATTTTCTGTACAGGCATTACAGTTAATTAATGGCGGCAAAAATCCTGATATCCGCACCGGAAATACTTTGAAAGCAATAAAATTAATGCAACAATACAATCTGCTAAGCGATAACGAATCGAAAAGTTTTATAGAAGCGTATATCTTTTACAGAAAAGTTGAACATTACCTACAGTTGATGAACAATGCCCAGACGCATACCGTTCCTGATTCCGGTGAGCTCCTTTATAAATCAGCAAGCTACTTTGGGTTCGATACTACTGAAAAATTTCAAAAGGCAGTAGAAGATCGCAGAATAAAAGTATCTGAAATTTATAATTCAATTGTAGGTGAAGATCAGGATAATGCAATTACATCTTTAAGTGGTATAACTGGAATAAATTTTACTGATAAGAAAAGAGCAAAAAATAACTTTGAGTTTCTTCATTACGGAAAAGGTATTCTTGCAGCAAAAAAATTTGACGCTTCTACAATATCATCTTTTGAAATTATCCGCTCCACGCTAATAAATTATTTAAAGAATTCAACCGCCCCTGATCAAGTGCTGGACAATATTATAAGAATAATAAAAACTGCTCAGTTCCCGGGAATATGGTATAAAGAGTTTGCAGATTTTAATTTCTTTCAACTCTTATTAAGAACTTGCGAATATTCACAGTATACCATTAATCTTTTTGCCGAGGACAAATACCTTAGAGATCTTTTTCTTTCCCGAAAATGTTTTGAGAAGATTGATAAAATCTTTATTCCAGAGTTTAGTACAAAAGAAATTTTATTTAGATTATCTGTTCATTATACAACAGGATTGATAAATACGGAGTTTGTAAATTCATATCTGTCCGATTTTATATTGAATAAAATTAGGCTAACAAGCGAGACTTATTCTACTAATAAGAAATGGCGAAATGATTTTCTGATAATCGGGATGGGTAGTTTTGGCGCAAAGGAAATGACTTTTACTTCGGATATTGACCTGGTTTTTGTTGTTAATGATGTTAATAATTATCCACGTATTCAAAATGAGTTTCAGGAACTGCTTTCGGAAATTAAAAAAGTATTATCGCCTTTTGAGGTTGACTGCAGGCTGCGGCCTGAAGGAAAAAGCAGTTATCTCGTATGGGATCAAAATACTTACACTGATTACTTTAATAGGCGTGCAAGAGTCTGGGAACTTCAGGCATTCCTTAAAGCAGCATTTGTTAACGGAAACATAAAGCTTTATAATTCTCTTATCAGGGTATTCATTTCAAGAACGAAAAATCTTGATCAAAGTTTCATTAATAAAGAAATAACTGAAATGAGGAAGAAACTTGCAGCAGGTACAATTCTTTCCAGTTCAGTTGATATTAAAAAATCCTCCGGCGGATTAACTGATATCGAGTTTATGGTTGCTTATTTGTTATTAACTAATAATAATTATGTTAAAAAATGTCTCGGTAGCGGGACAGAAAAATCTATAAAAATTTTATCTTTGGATAAACAAATCAAAATTGATTTTGATAATCTAGCAGCAAATTTCAAATCATTAAAAAATATTGAACTGGCAAATAAAAATTTATTCGATTCAAAAACTTCTCGAATTTCGGACGATAATATTAAACTCAGAAAACTATCATTGTTCCTTGGTTTTAAAGATCAAAAGTTATTTTCAGATGAATTAAATAATTTATTAATCGTAAACTCGAAAATTTATTCAGAAGTATTTAAATAAAAATTTTAACTTTTTTTGAATTCACTTTCTCTGCATTACAAGATGACTATACTAACAAAATATTATTATATACTAACCGGTTTAATTGCCTTTATAGTTTATCTTTTTACACTGGCACCCTCTGTAATTCAAATAGATACAGGCGAATTGGCTGCAGTTCAGGCAACACTTGGCATTGCACACCCTACGGGATATCCGCTCTACACAATAATTGGCTACCTTTTTTCCAAAATTCCACTACCGTTCACAACAATTTATCAGCTGAATTTGCTTGCTGCTATTTACTGTGCTCTAGCGGTTTCGATATTCACGTATACCTCAAAGTTTATTCTTGATAAAATAGAAGTTTTCAGTTTTCAGAAAAAAAACTCTGCAGTGAAAGGAAAAAAGAAGGATAAAAGACAAAAATCCGTAGCAGTAAAATCAGCAAAACCTGCATTAGAGTTTAATGAATCAATAAAAATATTAAGCTCTGTTTTAGCAGGAATATCATTGGCATTCAGTAAAACCTTCTGGTTCCAAAGTACATCTGTTGAAGTTTATTCATTTCATTTACTGTTAATCAGTTTGATTATATTATTTCTTATTAAAGCTTTTGTGAATAGAAACGAATCCTCAGATGATATAAAAACAAAAAGCTGGCTGTGGTTTGCTTTTTTTCTTGCTCTCAGTTTCACAAATCATATGACAACTTTACTGATACTTCCCGGTGTTGCATATCTTTATTTTACAAGGTGGGGATTTAACAAAAACAGTCTGATTCGAATTGGAATAATGCTGCTTGTATTCTTCCCTGTTTTAATATTGATTTACTCGTACTTTCCTATTCGTTCTGCTCAGGAGCCATATTTAAATTGGGGCAATCCTGTTGACTGGGAAAGAATTTACAGGCACATAAGCGGATTTCAATATCAGGTATGGCTATTCTCCTCCGCTGATGTTGCAAAAAAACAATTTGAATATTTTATAAATAATTTTACATCAGAGTTTTCAATAACAACAATTATTGTTTTATTCGGGGTAATAATAAGTATAATCAGGTTTTCAAAGCTTTTTATATTCTTTTTAATATCGTTTGTTTTTACAGTTTTATACTCTATAAACTATGATATAAATGATATAGATGCATATTTTTTGCTTGCTTATGTTTCACTTGCCTTTTTTAGTGTAATGGGTTTTGCAAAAATATTTTATGAGTTATCAGAAAATAAAGCTGTGAAAAGAATAGCAGTTGTAATAATTATCCTGCCCGTGTTAATACAAGCTTATTCAAACTATGACGAGGTAGATCAGAGCGAAGTGTATGTTTACGAAGATTACACTAAAGCGCTTATGAACAGTGTTGAAAAGGATGCTATTATTTTCAGTTATCAATGGGATTATTTTCTCTCGGCATCATATTATTTTCAGTTTGTTGAGGATTTCAGACGGGATATTGCAGTGGTTGATAAGGAACTACTAAGAAGATCCTGGTACTTTGTTCAGCTTGAAGCAAAATATCCCGGTCTTTTAGATGGGGTAAAAAATGATATAACTCCTTTTCTTGAAGCTTTAAAACCATTTGAAAGAAAAGAAAACTTTGACAGCAATCTTCTTGAAACTTTGTTCAGAAGAATAATGATTAACTTAGTTGCCACTAATATTAACAAGAGAGAATTTTATATTGCACCCGAAGTAGTGCAAAACGAAATGCAGCGCGGAGAGTTTTCTTTACCTGAAGGTTATTTTATCGTCCCTCACCTTTTTATGTTCAAGGTGACCAAAGACCAGAAATACATACCTGCACCGGATCCAGATTTTAACATCAGATTTCCAGAGAGGAAAGATCAATATGTAAATGCGATACAAAACTTTATTGCGGGTATGCTGGTTAGCAGGACTTATTATGAGCTGCAGTATAATAAAATTAACAGGGCAAAAGTTTACTTAAATAAAATCAGAAAAGATTTTCCTGAGACAAGAATTCCTCCGCAGCTTCAAAACCTGCTGGATGAGAACTAATCCTGTGCTGCTTTTAATAATTCTTTAATCCTGCTTTCTGAAAGTTCATCCTTTGTAATAAATGATTGAAGCATAACATCAACCTGCTGAATTAAATTGCGCTTGTAGTATTTTGGAGCATAAACAGAACCGTCGAGCATATAAATTCTTTTTGACTTCTCATCATAAAAAGTATAGTTAACAAAGGGACCTCCCATTCCTTTAATATTAAGATCCCATAACCCTTGAGTAAAAATGGTATACCTTTCTTTTAAGTTAACTTCGTTCCAGGTAAAGAAGTCTTCAGCAATTACAACATAAGCCGATTCATCGGTGGTTAAGTAAAACTTTTCAGTTACCCTGTTCCGGATGGTCTTAATTGAATCTATATTAAGGTATTCTGGAGTAGCGTTATCAATCCAATGAACAAAAATCCATCTTTCCATATCACTGCCGGGTGATCGTCTTAGCCAAATAAAATTATCTTCAGGTTTATCTAATGCCAGCTGAAAGTCAGCTTGAACATAAATTACCCAGCCATAATCGCGTAAAAGTTTACCCTGTACGTCTCTTCGTTCATATGTTCTGTTATAAAGACTTTCAAACAATCTTTTATCTGATATTTTTTGGTATGCATAAAGTATATTGTCTTTGTTTTTTAATACTTTGAATTCCAGTTCCTGCATTGAAGGAGCAGTAAGAACTGTAACAAGCTGATTCTTTGCCCAGAGATCATATCTTCTTAATATAAAATCACTATCTGTTAGAAATTTATCTCTTACACTTGAGTCTATTATTGACTCAATGAATTGTGATGTATATGAACCAGAATTAAGTGGAGCAGCAATAACAATATTTTTTCGTGTTCTGAATTTATCAATCTGGTTATGAGAGATTCTTTTTAGATTAAAAAGTTTTTCAGGCAAGGGGGTGTTGATCTCAATTTCAAGAGCTGTTTGAAGTGCTAATTTCAACTCTTCAAACTCTAATGAATCTGCAACAATATAAATTTCATCTTCAGGTCCGATAGCCGGCTTTCTCGATGAATCGCAGGCAGCTAGAATAGTAATTAAAAATGAGATCAGAAGAAATAATAATATTTTTTTCATAATTACACCGGAACGTTTTTAAGTATTAATTCCATTTCGGGAAGCCATAAAGAGTATAAACCCCACATTATAAATCCAACAGAAAAAGGAATTGAAATATTGTCATCAGCAATTCCAAATGATAGGTTTTCAACAAACGCACCTATAAATGCTGCAATTAAACCAATGATATACTCAGTACCGTAATACCCGATTTTAGGAGTAAAAAAAATTACTATGCTTGCACTAATAAAAAAAGCTAAAGTTCCCTCAAAACTTTTTCTGAGGAATTTTATTTTTCCGAATTTCCTTCCTATTAAAGCAGCGCTAGAATCACTAATAATAAGAATAGAAAAGGCAGTAATAAAAATTACTTTGGGAAAGATTAAAACCCCAAGAAAAGCTGCCAGAAGAACATACGTAGCTCCATTTAAATTTTTCTTTTCGTGGTCTGTTTCATGTTTGCGCAGTAGAAACCCAAAAAACTTATAAAACACTTTTCCGAATACCGGTGAGAGATATCTTCCTAAATCCATTATAAGAGCAACTGCTGTTAGAATACCCAGTATTATGGCAGCAGTGGAGGTTGGGATAAAATAATAAATAATCGGAATTGAAAGAGAAGTGAGATGAATTAATTTTCTAATTAATTCATCTCTATAGTGAATTGTTCCGTTGTCAATTTGATTCATCTTTAGGTGATGTCTCTTTTTGCTTACGTTCATCCATAAGTTTTTTTACATGATCGGGAATTTCAGCATCTTCAGATTTAGCTTCTTCTTTTTGAAAAGGTGGCAGCGTTTCTCCTTTAATTATAGTATCAATTTCTTCAGCATCGAGAATTTCTCTTTCTAACAATGCCTCAGACAATTTGTGGAGAATATTAATATTTTCCTTTAAAATAGACTCCGCCCTTTTCATTCCTTTGATTATAATCTTATTCACTTCCCCATCTATTTCAATCGCCGTTTTTTCACTGTAGTCTCTATGTTTCTGAATTTCTCTGCCCAAAAAAATTTCTTCGTCTTTTTTTCCGTAATTAACGGGTCCTAAAGTTTCGCTCATACCCCATTCACAAACCATTCTACGAGCTAATTCAGAAGCTCTTTGAATATCATTGCTTGCACCGGTATTAAATTCATTAAATATTAACATTTCCGCTGCTCTGCCACCATAAAGCACTGCAATGTTTGCTTCAATATATGCCTTAGAATATGTGTGTTTCTCATCAATCGGAAGTGAAGTAGTAACTCCTAAAGCTCTGCCTCTTGGAATAATTGTTACCTTATGAACAGGATCTGCCTCGGGAATTTTTCTGGCAACTAAAACGTGGCCTATCTCGTGGTAAGCTGTTGTTTTCTTTTCACGGTCTGAAATGATCATACTTTTTCTTTCCATACCCATCATAACCTTATCTTTGGCCTCTTCAAAATCAATCATCTCAACGCTTTTTTTATTTTTTCTTGCAGCAAGCAAGGCAGCTTCATTAACAAGATTAGCTAAATCTGCTCCTGATAGTCCGGGCGTACCTTTAGCAAGAATTTCAAGATTAACTTTATCAGATAAAGGAATGTTTCTGGTATGAACTTTTAAGATTCCTTCCCTTCCTTTAACATCTGGACGATCTACAACAACCTGTCGATCAAATCTTCCGGGTCTAAGCAATGCAGGATCAAGAACGTCAGGTCGGTTTGTTGCAGCAATAATTATAACACCGCTATTTTGCTCAAAACCATCCATCTCAACAAGAAGTTGGTTAAGGGTTTGTTCACGTTCATCATGACCACCGCCCAGTCCGGCTCCCCTGTGTCTTCCAACAGCATCAATTTCATCAATAAAAATTATACAAGGTGCATTTTTCTTTCCCTGTTCAAAAAGATCGCGTACGCGGCTTGCACCGACACCAACGAACATTTCAACGAAATCAGCACCACTTATTGAAAAGAATGGGACACCTGCCTCACCCGCAACGGCACGTGCTAATAAAGTTTTTCCTGTCCCCGGAGGCCCTAAAAGCAAAACACCTCTGGGAATTTTACCTCCAAGCTTCTGAAATTTTGTCGGTTCCTTTAGAAATTCAATTATTTCCTGCAATTCAATTTTTGCTTCATCTGCACCGGCTACATCTTTGAAAGTTACTCTTTTACCGGAAGGACTTATTAGCTTTGCTTTGCTCTTTCCAAAAGAAAAAATACCTCTTGATCCACCACCCTGCCCCTGCATTCTACGCATAATAATTATCCAAATTGCAATTATTAAAATCCACGGCAGGAATCCGAATAAATAATTTATCCATTCACTCGATTTCTTCTCAAAAGTATAATCAATTCCCTTTGCTCTCCAGATTTCCTCCTGTTCCTTCAGTACAGGTTCAGGAATGAATACCGAAATTGCTTTTACATCAACTGGTTTGTTATTTATAGTAATCTTAGTAGCGGCAGTCAGTTCAGCCTGAAAAGAATAATCATTTATTTCAGATTTTGTAACAGTGGCGGAAACAATAATTCCCTGCTCGTTAAGTAACCTTTCATATTCACCATAAGGAATTTCAATGAAATTCTCTGTTCCGGTTCTAAATACCTGCATCACAATAACTGCGGCAACAACAACTGCGCCCCAGCCAAAAACCATTCTTATTATCTTAGACCAGTCAAAATTATCATCAGGACGCTTTGGTCCGTTATTTTTATTGGGACCTCTTGTCTCTTTTTTATTTTTTTTATTTTCATCCATACTAAATAAATAAACCCTATAAATGTATTAAACCATATTTTATTTGCTCAAAACGTAGATAGATTTAAGATTACGGTATTTTTGCTCATAATCTAAGCCATATCCAATAACAAATTTACCAGGAATATCAAAGCCAATATAGTCAATTTTTACGTCATATTTGAGACTCTGAGGCTTCCTGAGAAGTGATACAACTCTCATACTTGCCGGATTATGCTCACTAAAAATATCTTCGATATACTTAATTGAGAGCCCGGAATCGACTATATCTTCAACAATTATTATATCTCTTTCGTTCACATCACAATTCAGTTCTTTAAGAAGTTTAACCTTGCCGGAGGATATTTTTGCATCTCCATAACTCGATAGTTTGAAAAAATCAACCTCACAATTAATAGATACATTTTTGAGCAAATCTGACATAAAAATAAATGCACCGTTTAGAACTCCAATAAAAACCGGAGTTTTGTCAGCATAGTCTTCTGATATCTTCCTGCCTAATTCAGTGATGCGGGTTTGAATCTGATCTTCAGTAAGAAGTATCTCAAATTCATCACTATTAATTATTAACTTTTTATCGGATTCCAACATAGCTGTAAAACTTTCTTGGTTTTATTAGTAATTCTATACCTGTCATCAATCCTTTTTCCAATGAGCCAGATTATCTTTTCATCGTGCGTAATAATAAACTGATTCTGTTTATCTAATCTGTTCATTTTTATATCAATAAGAAAATCCGATATTTTTTTTTCTCCTTTCATACCAAGAGGAAAAAATCTATCTCCGTTTTTCCACTTTCGTATAGTAAGGTTACCAGAAATCTCGTCTGCTGATATATACTCTAAATTAGAATCAGAGTTAAGTTTAACTGAATCTTTCTTTATTCTTTTTACTGACAGTTTTCCTCTATTTAATCTAATCGTGCCGGTTGATATTATATGTTTTTCGTCTTCAGCTAATCTGAATTTTCTTATAATAATACTAACTCTGTCTTTTAGTATAATCAGATTATGAGGAAGCTCTAATTTTACCCCGGATTGTTTTTTAGTAAGTTCTAAAATCCGCTTGATATCATCAAAGTTAAGAATTACCTTCCATTTTTGGAGAACAATTTTCCGTAAAGCTTCACTTACTATTGAATGATGAAATGAGTTCAATGAATAGATATCAATTTTTATTTCAGATTTTCCAGATTTTACTGCACTGTTTAGAAAACCAGGAATATGATCATCAATAAATTTTCGAAAATTCTTAAAAATAAAAGAAGTATTAAAAATGGTTTCATCCAGGGATGGATTCAATCTTTCTTTAATTAATGGAATTATCTGCTGTCTTAAAAAATTTCTTTCATAATCATTCTTTAGATTCGATTCATCAATTCTATATGAAACTTTTTTTAAGTGCAGGTAATCCAGAATTTCAGCTTTGCTTAAACAAAGTACCGGACGAATAATATTCTCCCGTCTTGCTGGAATGCCGCTCATCCCTGTTATACCGCTGCCTTTTATCAGATTAAGTAAAACAGTTTCCGTATTATCATCCTGAATATGTGCGGTAGCAATTTTAGAGTAATTGTGTTTATGAGCAATCGCACTCAGAAACTGATATCGGATTATTCTGCCTGCTTCTTCAACTGATATTTTATTTTTAATTGCATAAGATTTAACATCTTTATTTTCTAAGAATAATTTAATCCCTGACTGCTCACAAAGCTGTTTGCAAAATTTTTCGTCTGCGGAAGCATTTTTACCTCTTAATTTATGATTAAGATGAAAAGCAGCAAGTTCAATATCATATTTCTTTTTGAACTTTTTAAGAAAATGAAGAAGAAAAACTGAATCAGGTCCTCCGCTCAAAGCGACAAGAACTTTATCACCTCTATCAATCAACGATTGTGATTGAATAAACCTGATTACTTTTTCTTCAGTTTTTTTCACTTTGTTATTTTTTCAATTGAAGTTCGGAAGGATTTTTACCTTCCATAATTCGTTCAACATATTTACCGAGCACATCGAATTCAAGATTTACCGTATCACCGATTTTCTTATCGGCAAAAATTGTTTCCTTCCAGGTATGCGGAATTATTCCTACAGAAAAAGTATTGTCTTTAAGCTCGGCAACAGTCATACTTACACCGTCTATTGCTATTGAACCGACATAAATAAGATAATGCCTGAACTCTTCTTTGAATGAAATTGTCATCCAATGGCTGTTAGAAAGTTCCTTTGAATCTTCAACTCTTCCGATTGTATCTATGTGTCCGAGCACAAAATGTCCGCCAAGGCGTGCATCTGCTCTCAGCGGACGCTCAAGATTAACTTTTTCATTTTGCTTGAGGACGCCAAGATTGGTTTTCTTCAGAGTTTCTTCAATTGTGTCAACCGAAAATGATTCCTCTGTTTTTTTAACAACTGTTAAACAGCATCCATTTACAGCAATGCTGCTGCCTATATCCAG
>DATHSU010000396.1:0-1912 GCA_035463895.1 Ignavibacteriaceae bacterium
GCTTCTTTACCGAGTATGAAAGATTCGACCGTCATCTTGAAATGTTACGAAGAGGCGATCCGGCTAATGGGGTTGACTAACTTACAGTCTGTTCGCCAAATCATCTGCACGATGCACATATAAGATTGGCTTTGAGAATCGGCGCAGACGCAATTTGCGAAAAGCCGCTTGTACTAAATCCATGGAACCTGGATATACTGGAAGATCTGGAAAAAGAAAGTGGTAAAAGTGTTTATACGATTCATCAGTTAAGAGTTCATCCCTCTTTATTAGAAATAAAAGAAATACTCGATAAAGAAAAGAATTCAGCAAAACATCAGGTAGAATTAACTTACATCACATCAAGGGGAATGTGGTATAATTATTCCTGGAAAGGAATGATTGAAAAGTCCGGCGGTATTGCAACTAATATCGGAATTCATTTTTTCGACCTGTTAATGTGGTATTTTGGTAAACCGGTTCACAACGAAGTTCATCTTTCACAACCCGATAAAATGGCAGGATTTCTCGAACTTAAAAATGCTGAGGTAAACTGGTATTTATCATTGGACAAAAATGATCTTCCCAAAGAGGCTGTACAGACTCAAAGAAGAACTCACCGCTCCATTAAAATTGATGGTAATGAAGTTGAATTCACTGAGGGCTTTACTGATCTTCATACTAAAGTATATGAGGATATTCTTTCTGGTAAGGGATTTGGAATTTCTGATGCCAGACCGGCAATTGAAACTGTTTATAATATCCGAAATATGAAACCGATACAAAACTCTTCTAAGCAGCATCCATTTGTTAAATAATTAGAATTTGTTTACAAAATTAAAAGCGGGCTTATAGATTTTTTTTAAGTAAAGCTGGAAGACTTTTAGAATAAGTTTTTGAAGCTGCAAAATATATATGTCTTTTGCTGAAGTCACATAATTGTCATTTCGACCAACGGGAGAAATCTCTTTCGTGATATATTGAAGGATTTCTCAGTCGAAGACTCCTTCGAAATGACACCTTCAGAGTTATGCAACAGACACTATATCGATGAGTGCGGGTAAATAATAAATTCATAACTCAGAAACTTTTCAATACTAATTCCTTGCTGCATTTTGAAAGTTTAATCAATAAATAAGATTAAGTAAAGTAAATTCAATTCAACAAAAAGTAAATAGCTAAACATTTCATTTCAGGAAAATTAATATGACAAACTCAAACTTTTATATTAACGAGCACGCTGTAGTTGACGATAATGTCCAAATCGGTGAAGGTACAAAAATATGGCATTTCAGCCATATTCAATCAGGTTCAAAGATTGGAAAGAAATGTGTATTCGGTCAAAACGTTAATGTTGGAAACAACGTAACCATCGGTGATTACTGCAAAGTTCAAAACAATGTTTCCATTTATGAAGGTGTTACACTTGAAGATTATGTTTTCTGCGGTCCATCTATGGTATTCACAAACATCCTTAATCCAAGATGTAAATATCCCCAGGTTGGTGCACAGTTTTACGTAAAAACATTAGTTAAAGAAGGTGCTTCACTTGGTGCCAACTGCACAATTGTGTGCGGTACAACAATTGGAAGACATGCAATGGTTGGAGCAGGAGCAGTAGTTACAAAAGATGTCCCTGATTATGCATTAGTAGTTGGCAGCCCTGCCCGAATTATCGGCTGGTATTCCGAAGGTGGTGAACGATTACACTTTGATGAAAAGGGATTTGCAGAGTGCAAAAAATCCGGTAAGAAATATCAGCTTAAAGACGGATCTGCAATCGAAGTATAACAGATTGGCAGACTACTGATTTCTGTCCTCTGACTCTTACGCTCCTTGTCATTTCGAACGAAGAGAGAAATCCCTGAATCGTTGTCATTTCGATGGAGCAAAGCGACTGAGAAATCTCTGTCTTTTAACTTTTTATTACTTT
>DATHSU010000397.1:0-2798 GCA_035463895.1 Ignavibacteriaceae bacterium
TACTTTTTTTTATCAGAAGAGATGAGTTAAATATTTATGATATACCTATATCTAAAATCACCAAAGAGTTTCTGGAATATGTAAATTACATTAAGCTGATGGACCTTGAAATTGCCGGTGATTTTATTTTAATGGCTTCAACATTAATGCACATTAAAGTCCGGATGCTGCTTCCACGTGAAATTGATGAAAAAGGTGAAGAGATTGACCCTCGCGCAGATTTAATTAAAGCACTGCTTGAGTATAAAAAATATAAAGAAGTTGCTGAGGAATTATTATTTTATGAAGCTAATCAACGAAAAATTTCGTTCAGGGGTAACACAGACGCAGATGCAAAAGAATCACCGGTTGAATTAGAAACATTATTAAAAAATATTAATATTTACGATCTGGCAAAAGCCTTTAAATCTGTTGTTGAAGGAATAAAAGAAAAGCCTGTTCACGAAATCAAGAAAATAAATATTAGCATAGATGAGCAGATTCAGTATATTCTTGATAAAGTAAATGAAATGAGAGAAATACACTTTCTATCTCTTGTTTATGGCATGCGTGAAAAAATCAGGATAGTAATAACTTTTATTGCATTGCTAGAGCTTGTCAAGATGCAGAAAATCGGAATAAAATCATCCGAAACGTTTAATGATTTTATAATACAATCAATGAATAATGGATAATATTTACAAAAACATAATAGAAGCTCTTATTTTTTCATCAGATGAGCCCATTACTCAAAATGAAATTATCAGGGCAATAAAGGGAATTGACGGTGAGGAAATTGAAATTACTCCTGCAGACATTGATAATGTTTTAAGTGAATTGAATCTTAAGTATGAGTCATCTGGTATTTCATTTAAAATTATTGCTGTTGCAAAAGGTTACCTTTTTGCTACAAGAGAGGAATATGCCAAGTATGTTGGATTCCTTTCTTCCGAAAAAACTAAAAGAAGACTTAGTCAGGCGGCTCTTGAAACACTTGCTATTATTGCTTATAAGCAGCCGATAACAAAACCCGAACTTGAAACTATCAGGGGTGTAAATTCAGATTATATTCTTAACACATTGCTTGAAAAAAAACTAATCACAATAACCGGCAGAACTGAAACGATTGGGCGTCCGCTGCTTTATGGCACAACTGATGAGTTTCTCAAATATTTTGGCTTGTATAATCTAAGTGATCTTCCAAAACCAAGGGAGATCGAGGAAATTATGCAGGATGATGATTTTATAGAACAGAAAAATAAAATTATGATGAACGCTATTGAAGAGAATCTTGAAAATACTCTGCAAAAAGAAGATGAAGATGCTGGTAAGACTGAATAAATTTATAGCCGAAAGCGGTATAACTTCAAGAAGAAAAGCAGAAGAACTAATTCTGCAGGGAAGAATATCGGTTAATAATAAAATTGTTAACGAGTTAAGTTTTAAGATTAATCCAGATGAAGATGATGTTCTTGTTGATGGAGAAAGAATAAAACCAAGGCGCTATGTTTATTATCTTTTAAATAAGCCCTCCGGGTTTGTTTCTACTACAAATGATGAAAAAAACAGGGCAACAGTTACTGATCTTATAAAAACAAATGAAAAAATATTTCCCGTTGGAAGACTGGATTATAATACAACAGGTGTATTACTACTCACTAATGATGGGAATTTCTCTAATCTATTGACCCATCCAAAAAATCGGATACAACGTGTTTATGAAGTGCACATTGACAGACTATTAAATGATGATGATAAAACATCCTTGTTAAGAGGAGTTTATATTGAGGGCGAGAAAGGCGTTTTTAGTAAAATAGATTTTCCAAAAATTAAAGACCGTAAAAGAGTTATAATAACGTGTACAGAAGGCAGAAACAGATTTGTAAAGAAAATGTTTGCTGCTTTAGGTTATACAGTTACTTCACTTAACCGGATTAGTTTCGCAGGAATAGTAGCTGACATTCCTCCTGGTAAATACCGCAAACTGGATATATCGGAAATTAAAAATCTTATTAAGAAATATGCTGAATAAAATACTAATACTTTTTTTTACAGTTATTATCTCATCTGCTTTCTCTCAGGATTCCTTAAAAGTATCCGTAACAGATTCTGTAGCATTTTATACTTATGCAACAGTTCCGGAATTCTGGGAACAAATGGATGATATATTTAATGACCCGACTTTTAGTAATGCTCACTGGGGCGTTGTAATTCAATCTTTAGAAACCGGGGAGTATTTGTACAAGCGGAATGAAGACAAGTTCTTTGTCCCTGCCTCAAATATAAAATTGTTTACAACTGCTGCTGGCTTACTTCTTCTTGGTGAAGATTATAAGTTTTCAACAAACTTATATACTGATGGTTATATTGATGGTTCCATTCTTGTTGGAAATCTTATTATTCAGGGAAGAGGCGATCCGACAATTTCAGGACGTTTTTACAATAACAATGTGTATGCTGTTTATTCTGATTGGGCTGATTCACTTATTGCATTAGGAATTGATGAAATCAACGGAAATATAATTGGAGATGATAATCTTTTTGATGATATTGGTTTAGGGAAAGGATGGTCGTGGGATTATGAAAGCTACTGGTATGCCGCACCTTCAAGTGCAATATCATTAAACGATAATTGTGTGGATATTACTTTGAAGTATAATGCTTCTTTGGATAAACTTGATCTGATCGTTTCACCCGAATCTAAATATATGGTAATCCGGAATGAAGTCCGTTTAGTTCCAGCAGATTCAGTAACCGATGTAAATGTTTATCGCGAACGTGGAAGCAATGTAGTTACTCTTTATGGTACTTTCAGCAAG
>DATHSU010000398.1:0-5591 GCA_035463895.1 Ignavibacteriaceae bacterium
GTTTCAGGTGACGAGATCCGGGTTCCAAAATTTAATCCCGAGACTTTTGAAACAAACATAGATGGATTATACCTTGCAGGAGTAGTTTGCGGAGGAATGGAAACAAATAAGTGGTTCATAGAAAATTCGAGGGATCATGCAGAGAAGATTTTCAGCCATATTCAGAAAAAGTGATTGTTTAGAATAAGTTAAGATTTAATGTAGAAAAGCGTGTCAGCACATTAAAAGAATTGCGTTAAAAAAAATTCCCGGAGCAAAACGTCTACAACAAAATCTGTTTGAGTCCCGCCCGTTGCTATCAGTACTTTGGCGGGACGAGTTATTTTGTTGTAGTGCAGCGGAGGGAAATTTTTAGCAATTATTTTTAAGTGCATGTTCTTTTGGTTCTTTTCTTGCGCCAAGAAAAGAACATAATTCATTTTTAATGGTTTTTTTTTACTTAGGTATGAATATGTGAAATATTTCACATATTCATACATTGAATGGCAGCCCTGCTTAAAGTATCTTTGAATATCTGATTTTAGTGTTTTAGAACTTCTAAATACCTGCTAAACCCGGAAAACAAAATCTATAAAAACTTAAAACAATGGAGTAATAATGATTAATAAAATTAAAGAGCTGTTAGGCAATGAAGCCGATGATCTGCTTAACTACAAAGCAAAATTTCCTAAAGAACAATTGCATCTGCCCGGTTCAGATTTTGTGGATAGAATATTTATGCAGACCGACAGAAACAACCGCGTACTTGGAAATCTTCAGTGGATGTTTATGCACGGAAGATTAGCCGGAACAGGTTACGTTTCAATACTTCCTGTTGACCAGGGAATTGAACACAGTGCGGGTGCATCATTTGCACCAAATCCGATTTACTTTGATCCCGAGAAAATTGTTGAGCTTGCAATTGAAGGTGGATGTAATGCGGTTGCATCAACCCTTGGTGTGCTTGGAATAGTTTCCAGAAAATATGCGCACAAAATTCCTTTTATTGTTAAGATAAATCACAATGAGCTTCTTACATATCCGAATAAATTCGATCAGATAATGTTTGCCGGTATTGAACAGGCTTATGATATGGGAGCGGCAGCAGTCGGTGCTACAATTTATTTCGGTTCTGAAGAAAGCAGCAGACAGATTGTTGAAGTTAGTGAAGCCTTCCAGTATGCTCACGAAATGGGATTGGCAACTATCCTCTGGTGCTACACACGTAACAGCGCTTTCAAATCAGATAAAGACTATCACGTTTCTGCTGATTTAACCGGACAGGCAAATCACCTTGGTGTCACCATTGAAGCAGACATTATAAAACAAAAGCTTCCCGAAAATAACGGCGGTTATAACACACTTAAGGGATTCGGTAAAACACATAAAAAAGTTTATACCGATTTAACAACTGATCATCCTATCGATCTTACACGTTACCAGGTAATAAATAATTATATGGGTCGTGCAGGACTTATAAACAGCGGCGGCGCTTCCGGTGAAAATGATTTTGCTGAAGCTGCTAAAACTGCTGTAATAAATAAACGTGCCGGCGGAATGGGACTCATCTCAGGTCGTAAAGCTTTCCAGCGTCCTATGGCTGACGGTGTTAAACTCCTCAATATTATTCAGGATGTATATCTTGCTAAGGAAATTACGGTAGCGTAATTACTGCATAAATTCTAAAAAGAAAGGCGAGTCGAGTGGCTCGCCTTTAATTTTAGAAAGTGTTATTTGTCCGAAATGAAAAATAGGGGCTGTCATTTCAAACGAAGAGAGAAATCTAAAAAAGGCATTGCCAGATTTCTCGTCGTAAACTCCTCGAAATGACAAGTATATCGCTTACTAAACACTAGTATCATTTAACCTGAATAATTATAATGATTTGTTTTGTCATTTCGACCAGAGGGAGAAATCTCGTGAACGAACAAGATCTCTCCTCATTCCAATCGTCGAGATGACAAACAAGCATTGTCATTTCTATCCCAGCGTAAGCCGGGAGAGAAATCTAAAAGGCGTCTCAAAGTTTTCTTGTCATTAACTCATCGATATGACAAATATCTATTTTTATCTCTTCACCAATCTTACAGCATCAATCCAAACAGTACCGGTGCCGGCAATAACAATATTCAGTCTTATGTTATCAGGGTTTTCACCTGATTTAAGAAAGAAATCTGTTTCAAGTGTAGTAAAGTCATTAGAACCGGCAATTGATCTATCCAGTCCGCGTGAAAAATATTCGCCCGACTCACCAAACACACACCACATTTCAAGATAAACCTGTCCCTGCACATTTTCTGTTTTTACTTTCGCAGAATACGTAATTGTTGCATCTTCAACATCAAGATTACCTGTCTCGTAAAGCTGTATAACAGTTGGCGCTTCGGTAATTATTTTCAGGGATCCATTTCCATCTGATGAAATTACGCTATCGAACTCAACTCCTGATAGAGTAATTACTCCGTCAATGTTATTGAGAGGAAAATGTTTTAACTCTGTTTCATCATCTGGTTTTTTTGAACAGGATATTATGATGAGGATAAGCAGCGGGAAAAGTTTCAGGAATTTCATATGCTCTCCTGATTTAGTTTAAGATATTAAAACTCTGTGGTTCTCCGTGTATGCTTCGTGGAACTCCGTGTAACAAAATTCTTTCACGAAGAAACACAGAAGAGTCACTGAGAACCACAGAGAAAATTTATAACTCTAACAGATAATCTACAATTTTTCCAAGGTCTTTAACATCTTTATTTCCGTAGGCAGGCATAATCATATTAGGATATTTTTTCTTATACTCTTTAAATCTTTCTGAGTCCATAAAAGAGCCGGGGTTACGTAAATAATTAATTAGCCGATCCCTGTTCCAGAATTCTGCAAGTCCGGTTAGCTTGGGTCCCATCGAAGATCCTTCAAGCTGACTGCCGTGACAATTAAGACATCCAAAATTACTTAATAACTGTGTGCCGGATAATTCACCTAAAGGTTCTTCTGTTACGGGCATATTACCCATCATTGAAGAATCTGAATGAACCTCTTCTTCCTTTGTTAAGCGGGCAAGCACAAACAAGCCGATAAATAATACTAAAACTATTGTTACCCAAATCTGAGGTTTTGTCATTTCATTTCTCTGTAATATTAAAAATTATTCTATTTCAAATGAGGCGTTTACTACACCGATAATTTCTTTTTCAATTGAACTCAAATCGTTAATTCCGTAATCAGAAATTACATTTGAGAACTTTGGAGTTATTTGCAATACTCCCATTCTTGCTGTGCGCATTGGACCAAGATCCCGTCCTGTTGCTTCAGCAATTTTCTGTGCTCTTACCATTGCATCCTTGGCTGCTTCTGCCTGAATTTCAATTTTAAGTTCAGCAAGCTTTGTATAGTGATACTCAGGCATTTCAACATTAAAATTAATTCCCTGCTCAACGAGTGATGCAATATCTAAGGAAATTTCTTTTATCTTATTAACATCTTCCGAACTGATCTGCATTCGCTGGTTATAAACATAACCAATGATTCTTCCTGTGCTATAACCCTGACTGCCTATTTCATAAACAGGATAATTATTCATTGTGAAGAATTCAACCTTATCCGATTGAAATCCATTGTTTTTCAGATAATTTAATAAAACAGGTTTTTGTCTGTTCAATTCGCGGAAGGCATATTCGGGTGATGCTGCCTGAACCATCAAAGTACCGCGAAGGAATCCAAGATCTGAAACAATTTCCTTTTTAGCTGATCCTGTTACCGTAATTGTCTGGTTGGCGCTCTGGTTAGATTTCCAGGCACTGACAAAAATAAAAACTCCGATAATAATACTTAATCCGAGTATTAAAAATGGAACTATTAGGTTATTTTTATTATTCATAAAGTGAAAAATTCCTTAACAAAATTGCGGTGCAACATATCGAAAAAGTGAAATTTTTACAACTGAAATTGAAATCTGAATTAATTAAGTTCAAATTATATAGAATCATAATTATCTTAATGATCAGTGTACAATTCCTATATTATTTAATCAAGAAGAGTTAGAATTAATGCAAAATCCAAACAAACTGATAAACGAAAAAAGTCCTTATTTACTGCAGCATGCCTATAATCCTGTAGAATGGTTTCCGTGGGGTAAGGAAGCATTTGAAAAAGCAAAACAAGAATATAAACCGATATTTCTATCAATAGGATACTCAACCTGCCATTGGTGCCACGTAATGGAAAAAGAATCCTTTGAGGATGAAGAAGTAGCAGCTTTAATGAATGATGCATTTGTTTCTATTAAAGTTGACAGAGAGGAACGGCCTGATATTGACGGGATTTATATGTCAGTCTGCCAGATGATGACAGGCGGGGGCGGCTGGCCATTAACAATAATAATGACACCTGACAAAAAACCATTCTTTTCAGGAACTTACTTTCCTAAAAGACAAAAATTTAATCGCATCGGAATGATGGAATTAGTTCCCAGAATAAAAGAAGTCTGGATGAACAGACGAGATGACATAATTAAATCCGCTGAAGAGATAACTAATTCATTAAGAAGATCTTCTTCACCTGAAGATAAAACAGAATTAAAAAAGGAACTATTTGATAGAGCATTTGAAAGTTATAAGCAAAGATTTGATTCTACTTTTGGAGGATTTGGGAATGCACCGAAATTTCCATCACCGCATAACCTTATATTTTTGTTGAGATATTATCACCGGACAAAGAGCCAAATTGCATTAGAAATGGTTACAGAAACTTTAACTCATATGAGATTAGGTGGAATATACGATCATATCGGATTTGGTTTTGCACGTTACTCAACAGATCGTGAGTGGCTTGTACCCCACTTCGAAAAAATGCTGTATGATCAGGCGATGCTTTGTATGGCTTATACTGAAGCTTTCCAGATTACAAAAAAAAAATTATTCAAACAAACTGCTCAGGAAATTCTTGAATATGTGTTGAGAGATATGACTCATCCGGAAGGAGGTTTCTATTCTGCTGAAGATGCCGACAGCGAAGGTGAAGAAGGTAAATTTTATCTTTGGACAATTGAAGAAATAAGAGAAATACTTAAAGACGATGCTGAACTATTTATCAAGCTTTACAATGTGGAAGATGGAGGGAACCTGCCTGCCGGCCAGGCAGGCTGGATTGATGAGTCAAAAGGAATGATGACAGGAACTAATATCCTTCACTTGAAAGATATTGTTGACAGTTTACAAAAATTGGATTCATTTAATGAAGTAAATCTTGATGATTTTATCGACCGAACCAGAAAAAAAATATTCGGGGTAAGAGAGAAAAGGATTCATCCGCATAAAGATGATAAGATACTTACTGATTGGAATGGTTTGATGATTTCTACATTTGCAAAAGCTGCAGGAGTTTTTGAAAATGACATTTACCAGAATGCCGCCGAACAAGCAATGAATTTTATTTTAACAAAACTGCGAAAGAGCGATGGAAAACTTATTCACAGATACAGAGATGGTGAGGCCGGTTTACCAGCACATCTTGATGATTATTCATTCATTATCCAGGCTTTGCTCGATCTTTTTGAATTAACTTTTAAACAGCAGTATCTGAAAATTGCAATTGAGCTTCAGGGAGTTTTATTCAAT
>DATHSU010000399.1:0-2826 GCA_035463895.1 Ignavibacteriaceae bacterium
CATAAAATCTATGATGCATCAACCAACAAATTAATTTACTCAAAGGTATTTGATACTTTCTTTGGTGAGTATGTATCCAGTCGTAACGGCAGAGATGGAGTAAGAAGATCGTTTCACGAGTCGGCGATAATTCCTTATCCAAAAAACAAAATAATTTTTGCAATGGAGAAAAGGGAAGAATCCAATGAGATGACGGAGATTTTCAGAACAGAAATTGATCCTGCCAGCATTTATATAATTAAAGATAAAATCACCGATGCAAGTGTTGAAATATTAAAACCGGTTTTTAATGGTAATCCGCACAACATGGTTGATATAGCAATTCTTGCAGAAGGATACACCAAAAATGAAAAAGATAAGTTCATAAAGGATCTTAACAGATTTGTTGAGTATTTCTTCGAAGATGAACCATACAAATCTCATCGAAGTGATTTTAATTTTTACGGCGTGTTCAAACCATCTGAAGAAAGCGGTACAGATCTGCCCGGTGCTGATATTTTTGTTAACACAGTTCTGAATACCTCTTTCTGGACACTTGGTTCTGAAAGATATTTAATGACCGAGGACAACAAATCAATGCGCGATCTCGCTGCTCACGTTCCTTATGATGCAATTTATATTCAGGTTAATCATCCGCGTTACGGCGGCGGCGGAATATATAATCAGTACTGCACTTACACAACCGATAACCAGTTTGCTAAGTACCTGTTTGTACACGAGTTCGGGCATTCATTCTCCGGACTTGCAGATGAATACTACACATCTGATGTATCCTATACAGATTTTTACAAACCAACAGTTGAACCAATCGAGCCAAACATAACAGCATTGCTCGATACGGAAAACGTTAAGTGGAAAAATATGCTGAGCGAAGGAATTGAAGTTCCGACACCATGGAATAAAAAAGAATTTGATGAAATGAGTTATATATGGCTGAAAGAAAGAAACCGGTTGAATACATACATATCAGAACTCAAAAGGAACCGTGCACCGGCAAGTGAAATTGCAGCCGCAGAGGAAGAATATGCAGTTAAAGACAAAGCGCAGTCTGAAAAAGTTGATCAGTATTTGCAGAATAATAAATACTGGAATAAAGTAGGAGCATTTGAAGGCGCAGGTTACCAGGCAACAGGATTATACCGACCTATGCTGGATTGCATAATGTTCTCTAAAGGAGATAAACCATTTTGTAAAGTTTGTAAAGCAGCTATAAAAAAAGTAATTAACTCTTATACTGATTAAATATTTTTGAAAAAAAGCTAATGAAAACAAAACTTGATATTGCGAAAAACTGGCTTCCCAGATATACCGGAACTCAGATTGATGATTTTGGCGACTATATGCTTCTTACAAACTTCCAGAATTATGTTGACAAGTTCGCAGATCGGTTTAACTGTGAAGTGAAGGGAATTGGAAGGCCAATGCAGACCGCAACAAATTCGCACGGACTCTCGATAATAAATTTTGGAATCGGATCTGCAAATGCAGCAACAATTATGGATTTGCTTGTTGCGCGCGCACCCAAAGGAGTATTATTTCTGGGTAAGTGCGGCGGACTGAAAAGATCAACTGAAATTGGTCATTTTATTCTTCCTACAGCCGCAATAAGAGGTGAGGGGACAAGCCATGATTATAAACCGAAAGAAGTTCCTGCGCTGCCTTCATTTAAACTGCATAAATTCGTATCCGATAAAATCATTCATCGTGAGCTTGAATACAGAACCGGTGTAGTTTACAGCACAAACCGAAGAGTATGGGAGTGGGACGAAGAATTTAAAAACTATCTTCGTAAGCTTTCTACAATTGCAATAGACATGGAAACCGCAACTCTGTTCATTGTTGGATTAGTGAACGAAATTCCGCGCGGTGCGCTGCTTCTTGTTTCGGACGTTCCAATGATTCCTGAAGGAGTGAAAACAGAGGAGTCTGATAAAGTGGTAACCGAAAAGTTTGCTGATATGCATCTTGAAATTGGAATTGAAGCCATGACCGAGATTGGTGATAAAGGTGAACACATCAAACATTTCACTTATTAGTTGAAAAGGTTTAGTCATCACAGCTCTTATTTAAATCTGCCCTAAAGTGATTCAAAGGCATTAATTATTGTGGATTTCATTTATTTACCTCCTTTTAGATTCTTTTATTGAAATGTAGTCAGAGAACTATATTTCATAAACGCTTAATCATATAATCAACCAATACAACTCGAGTGTTAATTCCATTATTTACGATATCTTATTCTTGAAGAAATTCTTTATATACTATAATAATAGCCAGTGGTACCTAATGTGAAGAAAACAAATAGCTTATATCTATGCGTCAGATCAAATTTTCAAGATAAAATATTTAAAATACTTGATATTCTCAAAAAATATTTTATCTTACAAAAAGATAGACTGTTTTTAAAAGTTATTCGAACGGCTCTTTGATCGCATTACTAATATTTCTGAAAATTCTGCGTTTCTCACGTCGTTCACTATCAAGCATTAAAAAGATAATAGGATTATTAAAAATGTTTAGTAATAATGGCAAAGGATTGTTTATTCAGCTTTACAGCATACATGGACTGATCCGCGGACATGATCTGGAATTAGGGCGGGACGCGGATACCGGTGGACAAACTAAATATGTTTTCGAACTTGCAAATATGCTGAGCACATATCCGGAAGTTGAAAAAGTTGAACTGATCACACGATGGATAAGTGATAAAAAAGTTTCTTCAGATTACGCTGTTCCAGTAGAGAAAGTAAATGATAAATTTGATATAGTAAGAATAAGAGCGGGAGGAGGTAAATATATCCGGAAAGAGTTACTCTGGAACTACCT
>DATHSU010000400.1:0-3793 GCA_035463895.1 Ignavibacteriaceae bacterium
TGAAGAAGGAAAGCCCGCATCTCAAAGAACGGTTGTTATGGTTGCTTACGATGAAAGTGCAATTTATGTTGCTGCAGTAATGTTCGATGAGCCGGATTCAATTATCTCCAGACTTTCACGCAGAGACGAGTACGTTCAGACAGACCGATTCACACTTTTTCTCGATTCATATTATGACAAAAGAAGCGGGTATTATTTTTCTGTCACAGCAGCCGGCTCTTTAATAGATGGAGTTCTGTTCAATGACGGATGGGATGATAATTCCTGGGACGGTGTTTGGGAAGCAAAAGTATCCCACAACAATGATGGATGGATTACGGAAATGCGAATTCCGTTTTCTCAGATAAGATTTAAAAACGGTGGCGGTGAAATGCTATGGGGTGTTAACTTTAAACGAGACATCGCCAGAAATAATGAACGCTCTTATCTTGTCTTTGTCCCTAAACACGAAACCGGATTCGTTTCTCACTTTGCGGACCTGACAGGCTTTAAAAATATTTCTACACCGGGTAGTCTGGAAATCAGACCTTACCTAACAACCAAAGCAGAATATATTTCACACGAGGTTGGTGATCCGTTTAACAATGGTTCGGAATATTCACCGAGTGCAGGTGTGGATATTAAATACAGTCTTGGTTCAAACCTGACTCTTAATGCAACTGTAAATCCTGATTTTGGCCAGGTAGAAATTGATCCGGCTGTTATAAACTTAAGTGATGTTGAATCTTTTTTTTCGGAACGAAGACCTTTCTTCGTTGAAGGTTCAAGTACTTTTAATTTTGGCATAGGTGGAGCAAATAACTATTGGGGCTTTAATTGGTCCGGTGCTGATTTTTTCTACAGCCGGAGAATAGGAAGAACTCCACAGGGAGGCACTCCGGATGCTGATTATGTTGATTATCCTTCCGGTACCAGAATTCTTGGTGCAGGAAAAATAACAGGTAAGCTTGGCGACAGTTGGAATATAGGATCTATTCAGGCTGTAACCCGAAGAGAATTTGCAGAAATTGATCAAAGCGGGAGCAGATCGAAACTCGAAGTGGAACCTTTGGCTTTGTATAGTATAATCAGGGCGCAAAAAGAATTTAATGAAGGAAGACAGGCATTGGGATTTATTACCACCGGTACTATCAGAGATTTTAATGATGAGAACCTGAAAAATGATATTAACTCATCAGCATACAGTTTCGGTGTTGATGGCTGGTCATTTCTTGATGCAGATAAGAACTGGGTATTTACCGGATGGGCAGGACTTAGTCATCTTACCGGAACACAATCAAGAATAACAAACCTTCAAAGAAATTCACGTCATTACTTTCAGAGACCTGACGCGAAAAATATAAGCGTGGACTCTTCAGCAACTTCACTTACCGGATATGCGACTCGTTTTTATATCAACAAACAGCGAGGGAATTTTTTTGTTAATTCTGCATTTGGTATGATATCACCTTCGTTCGATGTAAATGATGTTGGTTTTATGTTCAGGGCAGATGTAATAAATGCACACATCGGTGCCGGATATGTCTGGAATGAGCCGACCGATTTTTATAGGAGCATAGAACTGGGTGCCGCTGCTTTTACAAATCATGATTTCGATGGAAATCCAACATGGCAAGGTATTTTTCATTTCGGTTGGTTTCAGTTTCTGAATTATTATTCAGTAAACTGGAATCTTGCATACAATCCTGAAACAGTTAATAACAGACGGACGAGGGGCGGTCCGTTAACATTAAATTTACCCGGCTACCAGGCGAATTTGAATTTAAGAAGCGACAGCAGGAATAAATGGGTTATTAATGCCGGGGCAAATACTTATCAAACTGAAAAATCATATAGCTGGAACGCATACGCGGGATTAGAATTTCGGCCTCTGTCTAATATTATGATTTCCGTTTCGCCGCAGTTGAGCAGAAATTTTGAAAATACTCAATGGGTTAATTCTTATAGTGATATTAATGCAGCACAAACCTACGGAACACGGTATGTTTTTGCTGAAATGGATCAAACTACCATTTCTGCAAGTATCAGAGTAAACTGGACATTTACTCCTGATCTAAGTCTTCAGCTTTATATGCAGCCATTATTATCATCAGGTGACTATAAGAATTATAAAGAACTTAAAGCACCAAAAACTTACGACTTTCTAGTCTATGGAACCGAAGGTTCAACATTTAATCCTCTAACTTATGAGGCTGATCCGGATGGTTCCGGACCAATTCCAGCATTTAAGGTTGACAACAGAAATTACAATTTTGTCTCCCTAAGAGGAAACGCTGTACTCAGGTGGGAATACTTACCGGGTTCTGTATTGTATTTTGTATGGACACAGTCTCGTGCATTTTCTGAACAAGTCGGTGAATTCCAATTCGGAAATTCATTCGACCGGATGTTTGAAGCAACTCCGGACAATATATTTATGATTAAAATGACATACTGGTTTATTATGTGAAATTATATAGCATACTCTCTCCACAAAGCCCGGTTAGCAATGATCGGGTTTTTATTAACCTGCTCTAAGCCATTCATTAATAAATAAAAATTTTGTAAATAATTCCTCAAAACAATTCTATTGATTTTTGAGTAAATTACTTTACCTTAATTCGAAATTCATATTCTGTGGATAAAAAATTTTTAATAAAGATATTTGTTGGATTAGCAGTGATTTTTCTGCTTTTTCTGTTTGATAATGTATCAAGGAACTTGGATGCAGGTATATTATCTTTAATTTCCCTCACAACTGGTGAAGCACAGCCGGATACTAATATTGTAATCCTGCATATAAATAGCGAAGATATTGAACAGATTGGTCCCTGGCCCATAAAGAGAAGTTACTACGCTCTTCTTATTAATCAGTTGACAGGTTATGATGTTAAGAAAATTGGACTGGAGGTTTTTCTCAGTTCTAAATTCGTAACACAAGTTATATATGATAATGTATTACAGAAAGAAATAAGTAATTCTGGCAGAGTAGTTTTAAGTTCTTTAGCAGGACAAATCACAACACAAAATAGTCTGTACATTACCGATTCGCTTAGTCTGCCAAGCCCAAAGCTGATCGATGAATCACTATTAACCGGTCATATAAATTATATTGATAACTTTGGGCTTGAAATTCCACTTGAGCTTATAAACAGGGATTTGAAAGAAAAAGCATTCAGTCTCAGCCTCGCAGGTTTAGACGAAAATTATCCAACAAAACTTAAAATTAATTTCTTTGCATCATGGAAAAAGTTTAAAACTCATTCACTGCTTGAATTCTTTGATCTTATTCGAATAGGTGACAGCGAGCTGGTTAATCTTAAAGATAAAATTATTCTTATTGGAATAAGCGATCCGCAGATATCATCAACATTTCAAACAAATTATGATCCGGATTTACCCGGTGTTGCTCTGCATGCTTTCGCACTTGATAACCTGCTCAATTCAAGATACTATGATGATAGGTACTACTCACTTTCGGCGGTTCTGTTCAGCGTAGTTATATTATTGTTAATATTCTTCTTACGAAATCAAACCCGAAAATTCAGATTCTACTTTTTAGCCTTATCTCTTTTAATCGTAACTGCTTTCATATTTAACCGTTATCTATATCTTGAACTGGCATACTCATTTTTTATTATTCCTCTTTTGTTCATCATCGTATCAGAGTTTGCATTTAGAATTATCAAAAGTCGGAAAGAACTAAAATCCGCGGTTGATGAAGCCGAACTTCTTAAAAAATTACTTGGCGGTAAAGAGAAAGAACTTTTAAAACTTCAAAAAGAATTTGATGAATCTGAAAAGGAAAAAAGTG